>JAKLHH010000168.1 GCA_022710245.1 Myxococcota bacterium | reverse complement strand
CAAGGTCGAGCCCACCAAGGTCGAGCCCACCAAGGTCGAGCCCACCAAGGTCGAGCCCACCAAGGTCGAGCCCACCAAGGTCGAGCCCACCAAGGTCGAGCCCACCAAGGTCGAGCCGAAGCCGCAGCGGCAGCCGCAGACGCAGGCCACGATGATCCGGCCGTGAGCGCTGGCTGGCGCTGGCAGACCTCGGCCAGCGGCTGGCGAGCTCTTGCTCGCCACTCGCCCCGTCCTCCTCGAAGCCCTTCACGGCGCTCGGCGCCGACCTCGCCCGCCGCCGGTCCGCTCCTTGCTTTCCATCTCATCACCACGGAGGTCCCCATGCGTCCGTCTCGCCGCTGGTCCTGTCTCCTGCTCGCGATCGCGCTCCCTGCCTGTACCGGCGAGATCGGAGATCCCGAGTCGGACGAAGGCGGAGAGCGCGCGGCCGCCGCCTCCGGGTCGCCGATCGACGGCTTGGTGACCCGCCTCTACCTCGGCGCGCTCGGCCGGGCGCCGGATCCGGGCGGCCTCGCGAACTGGGTCGCCTGGGCGCGGGCGCAGAGCTGCCCGCTCCGTGGAGGGGGCCGTGCGTGGCTTCTATGAGAGCGCGGAGTACCAGTCGCGGCCGCTCGACGCCGGGCAGCGGGTCGACACCCTCTACCGCGGCGTCCTCGGCCGCGAGCCCGACCCGGGCGGCAAGGCCCACTGGCTGCAGATCCATTACAGCGGCGTGTCGATCGGCAGCATGGCCGTCTTCTTCACGCAGAGCGCCGAGTTCTCCTCCACCCGCGGGGCCATCTGCGCCGAGGCAGCTCCGGCGGCTCCCACGCCTCCGCCGCCGAGCTCGATCACCTACTACGCTCAGGAGCAGGTCTCGTCCGTCGACGGACGCGCCTTCGCCGACGCGGACTGCCCGTCGCGCTGGCTCAACATGTCGGTCTTCGGCTGGACCCCCTCGGGGGTCGCGCAGCCGGTCGCCTGGAACCTCGGCGCCTTCACGGGCGCGCAGACCCCTGCGCCCGTCAGCCCCTACCAGCGGGGGGTGGCCGCGGGCTGGTACGGCTCCTCCTCGGTGCAGCTCGCGCACGCGGCCGGCTGCCAGAACCACACCTGGTCGATCCCGGGCGGCGGCAGCTACAACTTCCACCTCGCCAACTGCCAGCTGAAGTACAAGTGGACCGCGGCGGACGACCTGCGTCCCTGGCGGCACGGCTCCTCGCGGCTGCGCCTCGCCTTCCAGGCCAAGGTGCCGACCGCCTACTTCGAGGGCGGCGCGGTGGGCTACGTGTACTCGAGCCTGCTCCTGCAGGATCTCGCGGGCAACGCGCTGTGGATCCAGCCCCACGTCTACGACTCCAGGGGAGCGCCCCTCGCCGAGTATGTCGGCTGGGACGTGGGGACCCGATCAGCCTTCGCCAACACCTTCTACCGGGGCGACGGCGGCGCCAGCCGGTTCGGCAGCGGCGAGGGCAGCTCGCAGGGGGCCACAGGTCAGCTCTTCTCGGACTGGCGCTGGTTCGTCATCACCATCAACGCGAGCCAGCTCCTCGCCGCGGTGGGCGAGGTGAACGGACGCTACGGCGGGGGGCTCTCCGGCAACGCGGCCGACTACCGGCTGCTCCTGCTCACCGTGCAGAACGAGATCTACTGGCCGACCGGTAACGGCCACCTCGGCATGGCCGTGAGGAACCTCAAGATCTCCGAGGAGCGCTGAGACGCTGGTCTCCTCGCCCCTCGTCCCTCACCTCAGAGCCCCTCCACCCCCGGCGCCGTGGAGAGCCGCCAGCAGAGCTGCACGCCCGTCTGCGCGTTCGGGCCCACCTCGAGCTCCCAGCGGCAGAGGCCGTCCTTGTCCACCGTCGGCAGGCGCGGGCGGGTCTCCTTCTCGACCAGGCTCACCTTGACGTGCTCGATCTCGGCGACCGGGATGCGCTCCACGATCTCCACGCGCTTCGCCGCCTCCTCGAGGTTGCTCAGGTAGACCATCGCCCAGGAGTCCACGTGGGTCCACTGGTCCACCTCGTCGACCTTCGACTCCTGCCAGGTCGCGCGCGCGACGCGGAGCGCGTCGTCGTGCCCGAAGCTGAGCTCGAACCTCTCGCGCGGCGCCACGAAGAGCACCTTGGTCCAGCCGATCAGGCCGTGCTCGCGGATCAGCTCGACCGGGCCGGCGAGGATCGGGTGCGGCCCCTCGTTCACCGCGACCGCCTTGAGGAAGACCTTCGGCTCCAGCTCGGGCATGCAGACGAGGCGACAGTCGCAGGCGAGGTCGAGCTCGAAGAGGGGCACCACGCAGAGGCGCCCGTCGGAGGGCACCGTGCTCGGGCTCGCCGCGCGGAGGTTCTGGATGTCGCCGCCGTCGTCGACGCCGGGGAGCTGCACGCCGCTCGGCGCGGGGGCCCCGCCGCCGCCCAGGCCCGCGCGCTGCACCGCGACCTCGCGCTGCTCGAGGACGACCCGCTCCGACTTGCGCTGCACCTCCAGCAGATCGTCGCCGAGGAGCGGCGGCTCGGTGCCGAGCGAGGCGCGCGCGGTGGAGAAGATGAGCTGCGCGTCCCGCCAGTCCTCGCCGGTGTTCTGCCAGACCGCGGCGCCCGAGCGCAGGTGCAGCCTCCCTCCGGCCAGGCGCGCCGAGTGGAGCGGCCGCCAGAGCGCGCTGGGCACCACGTACTCGACGGTCAGCTCCACCTCGCCCGCCGCCTCGGCGAGGACGTCGACCTCGATCCAGGCGACGAAGTCGTGGTCACGGCGATCGAGGGCGCGGCGCGCGGTGGCGAGCGCGCCGGCCTGCTCGGCGAGCTCCTGCTGCGCTCGGTAGCCCTCGAGGCCCTTCTCGACCAGCCCTCGCGCGCGCTTGTAGAGCACCTCGAAGGTGTCGTGCCAGGCCTGCTGGTTGACCATGCCCCAGGCGGCGTCCTTGGGGATCTCCTCGGCGCCCCGGGCGAGGATCTCGAGGAGGGCCTGGTAGCGCTGCTCGGCGCGGCCGCGGTCCTCGCTGACCTCCTGGAAGCGCTCGCAGAGGGCGTCGAGCTGCTGCTCGAGGGCGCGCGCCTGCTCGGGGCGGTCGGCGGCGCGCACGCGCACGGCCCGCCGCGCGCAGAGATCGACCACGCGGGCGGCGCCGGCCTCCACCGCGCCGCGCAGCGAGACGTCCTGCAGCACCGGCGCCACGTCGCGGATCAGCAGGCGCGTGCGGCCCGGCTCGAGGGCCACGCGGCCGCGGCGGCGCACCTGGGCGCGGTCCTCGAGGAGCGTCACCTCGCGGACCGGCGCGTCGAGCGGGCGCAGCGCGGGATCGACGGGCGGGAAGAACGCGGTGCGGGTCGCGGTTGCTGGTCCGGAACCGGCAGAGCCAACCAGACCTGCGGTGGGCTCGAGGCTGCTCTCTGGGGTCGTCATCTCAGGCCTCCCGGCGGTTGCCGCCGACCAGCTCGTTGTTGGCGTAGATCTTCACCACGTAGCTCGCGCGCAGCTTCTCGCTCTTGCCCGCGCCGACGCGCGCCGTCCAGCGGCGGCCGCCGCGCAGCTCGAGGCCGCGCTCCTTCTGGTCGTAGACCTCCCAGGCCGGCTCCACGCCGCTCTCCTCGACGACGACCTCGGCGTCCTCGGCGGGCTGCGGCAGGCGCTCGCGGACCTCGCAGAGGATCTCGCGGTCCAGGTGGTTGACGAGCTCGATCTCGAGGTCGTGCTGGAGCTCGGTCATCGCCACCACCTTGGTGCCGCTGCGCTTCTCGCTGAAGTGCGTGTTGCGCGCCACCTTGATCGCCTGCTCGACGCCGAGGCCGAGCTGGAACTCGCCGCGGGGCGCGACGAGCGGCAGCCCGGTTGAGAGCACGTAGTCGCCCCCCACGTGCACCTCGACGGGACCAGGCAGGAGCGGCGCGGCGAGCGGGTTGGTGAGCCGGGCCATGCGGAAGACCGAGGTGTCCTCACGCGGCGCGACGATGTAGCGGACGTCGCTCGGCGCCTGGCGGTCGCCGAGCGCGAGCGAGTGGTAGGTGCCGTCGGACTCGAGGTCGACGCGGGCGTCGGCCTGGTAGCTGTAGTCGAAGTAGCCGGCCACGGAGCGGACGTCGCAGGCGCCCTCGGGGAGCGGCGCGTCGGCCGCGGCCGCGGCCCGCTGCTGCGCCTGCCGCACGACGGCGAGGACGTCGAGGGTGACCACCACGCGCGAGCGGGCGAGGAGCTCGAGGTAGCTCGCCTGCAGGTCGAGCGGGGCCAGCCAGCTGCGCTCGCCGCTCGCCGGCGCCGGCAGGCGGAGCTGGGAGAAGAGGATCGCCTCGGCGGCGGGGGCGGCGGCCGCCGGCTCCTCGGAGAGCGCCTGGTACTCCTCTCTGGCGGACTCGCTGCGGGCCATGGCCGTCTTCTTGGCGCGGCGGGCCATGGCCGGCGCAGCCGGCGGCGGCGGCGGCGGCGGCGCCATCGCCGGCAGGGGACGGCGCGGAGCGGGCCGCGCGCCGGGCATCGGCGCCGAGCGCCCGGCCGGCGCGGCGGAGGGCATCGGCGCCGCCTCGCACTCGTCGACGTCCATGGGCACCTCGCAGGGTAGCTCCCGGCTCAAGGCGTGCGAGGTGGGCGTGCCGCTGTCGTCGAAGCACGCCGCGGCCCCACCCACGGGGACGCCGCTGCCGAACTGGGCCGGCTCCGGCACCATGCTCGGCGGCGCCGCGTCGAAGGAGGGCGCCTGCCAGCTCGGCGCGGGCGGGACCAGGCGCGCGGTGCCGGAGCGGTCGCGATCGTAGTCCGAGAAGAGCTGGGCGGCCCCGCGGGGCGGCGGCCGGAAGCCGCGGCGGACCGGCGAGGGCGACTGCGCGCGTCCGATACGGATCGAGGTGAGCTCGGGGAGCTCGGTCCAGGTCAGCGGCGCGGCGGTGGAGAGGGTGAGCTTGACGCCGCGCCAGTCCTCGCCCGAGCGCTGGCAGACGAGCCCGCGGAGCTGCAGCTCGGCCTGGCTGCAGTCGCGGCTCAGGCGGCACTGGTAGGACGGCGCCCAGCGCGCGCCGGGGACGAAGTACTCCACCACCAGGCGCGCCGCGCTCGCGAGCGCCTCGCCGTGGACCAGCCGCGCCACGATGGTCTTGCGCAGCTCGTGGGGCTTCAGCAGCGGGGCGCTGGAGGCGCGGTCGAGGCGGTCCTGCAGCTCGCGCTCCTCCTCGCGCAGGGTCTTGAGCGACTGGCGCAGCGTGCGCGCCTCGCCGAGCCGCTGCTGGACCGCGTCGTCGACGAGCTGCTCGAGGACCACGCGCGCGGCCATCGGCGAGGCCGGCGGCGGCTTGCCCTCCTCGCCGGCCGGCCGCTCGGGCACCTCCATCGCGCGGAGGCCGGCGCTCTCCAGCTCGATCTGCCTGAGCAGCCAGGTGGCCTTGAGGAGCTCGTGGCGGACGGCCTTCAGCCGCGTCAGGTCCGGCGGCGCGGGCGCCTCGTCGTGGCCGAGGGCGTGGAGCCCGACGCGGACGTCGGTGGCGACCAGCTCGGCGCCGGCCGGCTCGAGGGCCTCCACGCGCACGCGGACCAGCGCGTCGACCAGCGCGAGGGGGAGCCCCTGCAGCTCCACCTCCTCGGGGAGGCGCGCGCCGCCCTCGGCCTTCAGCTCGGCGACGCGCGAGACGGTGGCGCCGCTGTGGTAGACCTTCACCGCATCGATGCGGGACTCGACGGTGGTCATGGGGGCCTCTGCAGGTGGAGAGCGATCAGGGTAGCGGCAGGGCGTCGGGGCGATCAAGGGCTTTGCACCCCATTGACGCTACCGCACCCCACCTCGAGATCGCGGCGGCCGCGCTGTCACGCCCTGCAGACTCGAGACGTCAGCGCGCGCCGAACTCCTCTGGATCCGAGGGCCAGCAGCCGGCACGAGCGTTGCTTATCCAGGGGTCGATGGCCCGCGATCTGCAGCTCGCCCCGCTCCCGCGCCTGCTCCCGCGCTGGACCCCTGCTCCTTCGACGAGCGAGCCGCGGCGGCGCCGACCACGCTGGGCCGTTCTCCTCGACGCCCTGCTCGGCGAGCTCGCGCGGCCGTCGAGACGCCGGCCAGCCGCGCACCTCGTGCTGCTCTTCACCCTGGGCGCCGCGGCGCTCGCCACCGCCGCGCCGGCGAGGCCGCGGCCGACCGGAGCGAGCCCTGGCCCCTACGCGCGGCTCGTGCTGGCGCATCGCGCCTCGCCGCGAGTCGGGATCCCCTTCGCCGTCATCGTCGAGAGCTTCGCGGCGCGCCCGCTCCGCGGCGCCTGTCCGGCCATCACCCACCAGCGGCTCGAGGGGCTGGTCGACCCGGCAGGCGACTTCGACCGCCGCGATCTCTACCAGGTGGGCAGGCTGGCGCGCGTCGAGATCTTCACCCGGCGGGGCACCCCCGCGGCCGACGCACAGCAGGCCGCCCTCGACGGCATGAGCCCCGAGGTGCAGCGAAACCTCCTCGGCTCGCTCGCGCTCAAGCTCGATCGCGGTCTCGACTTCTACCGGCGGCTCCTCGTGGCCTCTGGCGCGACGGCGCTCCTCGACCGCCTCCCGGCGGTGCCGCGCGTGCTCCACCTCTACCCGGCCGGCAAGCCCGACGAGCAGCAGCGCTTCGCTCGCGGCAACGAGCGCGGCGTCTTCCTCGGGACGCTGATGCTGCTCGAGCGGCACGACCTGGTGATCACGCACGAGCTCTTCCACGTCCTCGCGCGCGTCGTGCTGCGCGCGGACCGGCCGGCGGGCGCGCGGGTCCGCACGGCGACCGCGCTCAACGAGGCGCTCGCGGACTACTTCGCCGCGGTGGCGAGCAACCAGCCCCGCCTCCCTGCCGGGCGGACCGTCAGGCACCACCTCACGCAGGCCGCCGACGGCGCGCGCCTGGCAGCAGCCGGCTCCCACGCGGAGAGCCAGCTGCTGAGCGGGCTGCTCTGGGACCTGCGGCGGCTCGAGGCCCGCGGCGCTCGCGCCCGCGGAGAGGCCCGCGCCTGGAGCGAGATCTCCGTCGTGGATCGCCTCGCGCTCGCCGCCTACCTGGCGAGCGACGAGCGCGCCGGCGACACCGTGGACCTGCGCGGCTGGATCGCCGCGCTCCTCGAGGCCGACCGCCGCGTCAACGGCGGCCAGCTCGCCGGGGAGATCCGGCGCGCCGGCGCGCGTGCCCTCGGCGCTCCAGGGAGGAAGTCATGATCGCTCTCACGTCCTCAGCGTCCCCTGCCACCGTCCGGCTGCTCGCCGTCGGCGCGCTCCTGCTCCTCGCCGCTTGCTCCGACGACAGCGCGGCGCCGATCCACCGGGACACGCGCGCGAGGACGCCCGACCAGTACCTCTACCGCCCCGGGGACGCCGGCAGGATCGACGGCAGGGTCGCCAGCGACGCGCGCCGGGCCGAGGCCAGCCCGAAGGCCGACAGCAACCCCGCCGTCTGCCCTGGCCAGGGGACCACGAGCTGCACCGCGAGCGGCAAGCCAGGCAAGTGCTGGGCGGGGAGCTGCTGCACCGGGTGCTACGACGGCTTCGGCAAGAAGTGCTATCCGCCCTCGAGCACGGTGGCGATCTGCGGCAACGACGGGAACGCGTGCCAGACGTGCCCGGGCAACCAGCAGTGCGTGGACTACGTCTGTCAGTGACTCGCGGTCTCTGAGACCCCTTCGAAGATCGAGGAGCTGCGCCCCCGCTCATCGATTTCGCAGAGGGCCGTCGACGTGGATCTCCTCGACCGCACGTGGAGGGGCGCCTGGCCAGGTCCTTGCACCCAGCAGCCCCGCCCTTGATGCGCACCTCGGCCATCACCCTGCTCCTCTGCCTGGTCGCGGCTTCCGCCCTCGCCGCGCCGCGCTCGGCGTCCGGGCCGCCGGCCTGGCTGGACCGGTATGCGCGCGGCGCGCCGCTCGCCGCGACCCTGGTCGAGCCGCTCCGCGAGGGAGCGCGCGCCTTCGAGCGGCGCCTGGCGATGATCGACGGCGCTCGCTCGAGCCTGATCGGCACCAGCTACGCGATCGACCACGATCGCTATGGCGAGCGCTTCCTCGACGCGCTCACCCGCGCGGCCAGCCGCGGCGTGCGGGTGGCGCTGGCGCTCGACCGCACGGCGCAGCTCGTCTACGACGCCCACGCCACGCGCGCCGCTCGCGAGCTGCGGCGCCGTCAGCTCGCCGCGCTCGAGCAGGCGGGCGGCGTGGTGGCCTGGTACGGCGGCCTCGCGGTCCACCTCCGGCGGCCCGCGTCCGGCATCCACTTCAAGGCGCTCGTCGCCGACGGCCGCGAGGCGGTGATGGAGGGTCGCAACGTCGGTCACGAGTACTACGAGCGCTGGACCGACTTCGGGCTCCGCCTGCGCGGGCCGGTGGTCGGGGCCATCGCTGGGGAGGCGCTGCGGATCCTCGGACGCTGCCGGCCGTACCGCGGGCTGCAGGCGCTCTTGCACCACGGCGAGCGGCGCGCCGCCTACGACACGCTCCTCGCGGAGCTCGGGCGCGAGCTCGCGTCGTCGTCGGAGCCGCGCGCGCGTCGCCCTGCGAGCGCACGCGGTCCTCAGTTCTCGCTGGTCGCCTGGGACCCGCTCGGCGACGAGCGGACCTTCTGGCCGCGCGCCGGCGCGAACCGCATCACCGCGGCGCTGACCGAGGCGGTGCGCAAGGCGCGGCGCGAGGTGACCCTCTCCTCGAACTTCGTCCACGCCGGCAAGCCGCTGCGTCAGGCGCTGATGGACGCGGCCCGTCGCGGCGTGCGCGTCCGCCTGGTGACGACCGGCGAGGCCGCGAGCGAGGTCTCCAAACTCCCCTACTGGATCACCTCGTCGCACTACGGCGCGCTCGTCGCGGCCGGCTGCGAGATCTGGGAGACGCGCCGCATGGAGCACGGCAAGCTGTACCTGATCGACGGCCTCGCCGCCTTCGGCAGCTACAACGCCTCCAAGGTCTCCGACACGCGCAACGCCGAGGGCCTGCTCTTCACCCGCGACGCGCGCGTGGTGCGCGAGGTGCGCCGCGCCCTCGGCGAGGACCTCGCGCGGAGCGACCGCTACCTGCCGCGCTCGCCGCGCGGCCTCGGCGAGCGGCTCCGCGCCGCGCTCGCCTGGCCGCTCCGCCTCGCGACGGAGTGAGCGGACCAGCCCGGCTTGATCGCAGCTTGTCCGGTCGGCGGACTGAGCCCGCGCCGGCGCGGGTCCGCTCAGGTCTCCGGTGGCGCCCAGGCGGCGAGCAGCGCTCGGACCTCGTCGCTGTCTCGCACCGAGTCCAGGTCGGGCTCGCTGGCGATCTCCGCGCGCCCCTCGGGCCAGAGCGCCGCCAACCGCTGCAGAGACGGCAGGACCTTGGCGACTCCATCGCCGCGCTTGGCGCCGATGCAGGCCAGCACCAGATGCGGATGCCAGTGGCTGTCCGGGGCCAGCGCGAGGGCCTGCTCCGCGCTCTGCTGAGCCTCGTCGAGGCGCCCGAGGTTATTCAGCGCCGAGGCGCGGAGCGACCAGGCGTAGGTGCTGCCGTCGATGGCGATGGCGCGATCGGCCCAGTCGAGCGAGGCAGCGTGGGCGTCCCGGAAGCCCTCGACGATGCCCAGCGTGACGTAGAGCGCGGAGTGCATCGCTCCCTCCTCGAAGCGATGCTCCCGCAGCAGCTCGAGCGCCTGGTGGCACAGGCGCTCCGTCGCGTCCAGCGCCGCGGGGGCAGGCTTGCCGGGCGGACGGGACCTTCCCGGCGGCACGCCGTAGAGCGCGACACAGGCCTGGTGATAGCGCGCCTGCGCCAGGCGCAGCACGGTGAGCTGGAAGCCGTAGCCACGGGTGGTCCGCAGGGCGATCGCGATCGCCCGCTCGAGCACCTCGGCCGCTCGTCGCGCCGCACCCCGCTCGAGGTGGAGCCGGCCCAGCTGCTCCAGCGCGTCGCGGTTGTCGCCGTCGTGTCCCAGCGCCTCCTCGAGGAGAGCGATCCGCCGGTCGGCCTCGCCGACCACCGCCGCCCAGCGCAGCGCCACCTGGCCGCCGAGCGGATCGAGGGCGCGGGCGACCTCGAAGGCCCGCTCGGTCAACGCCGCCGTCGTCTGGCTGCGGGCGAGCTGCTCGCCGAGGAGCACCAGGTAGGCCGCCGCGGCCGCCGAGCCGCTGGCCAGCCGCTCCAGCGCGTCGATCAGCCAGCGGGCCAGCTCCTCGAAGCGAGGGTTGTGCTCCTGCATCGCGACCAGGTCCGGCTGCACGCCACGGCGCGGCGTGCCGTCGTACCCGCCGTCAAGCAGCTCGACCAGCGCCGCGTCGTGGGGCGCGAGCAGCGCGACGCCCAGAGCGCCCGCGAGCCAGCGCACCAGCAGCTGATCGGCGGCGACAGGCAGCAGCGCTTCGAGCTGCGCCCGGGCCGCGGCGTCGCGCCCGGCGACGAGGGCCGCGACCACCGCGCGCACCGAGATCTGCGAGCTCAG
>JAKLHH010000167.1 GCA_022710245.1 Myxococcota bacterium | reverse complement strand
AGCGGAGAGCGGCCCCGGCGCGAGCGGCAGGAGCAGCGTGGCGAGGAGCGCGAGGGCGGTGGTTCTTGTCACGGAGCCGATATTACGGGACCCGGGGGCGCGCTGACAAACTCCTGGAGCTCGTCGCGCGCCCGCGCGCTGCTCGCGGCGCGAGGCGAGCGGCCCGCTCCGGAAAGCGTGGTGCTCAGGCGCCGCAACCGGTGATCGTCCAGACCAGCACGCCACCCCGGTAGGTGCCGACGCAGGTCGCGCCGCTCGGGCAGTAGTCGCTGCAGGTCGCGCCGTAGCTGCAGACGCCGTGGCAGGGCTGCACCGAGGCGCCGCTGTCCGGGTCGTCCGGGTCCGTCGCGGGAGGCTCGTCGATCCCCGAGGGATCGCCGCCGACCACCGGCTCGAACTCGAGGCTCCACGAGCGGAGGGTGCCCATGTCGCCCTTGCCGAGGTCGGAGACGTGGAGCCTCCAGGTGCCCTGCTGACGCGCAGCCGCGAGCTCCCGCCAGACATCGCGATCGATGACCAGGTCCTCCCGGCTGTCGAGCTTGTTCCACAGGGTCCGCTCCCGCAGGACCACCGCCTCGCCGTCGGGGGCGGTCAGCTCGACCTGCAGGTCGCCCCGATAAGGGTGCTCGATCTTCACCGCGACTCGCGTGATGTACTGGTTGGCCGAGCTCATCTTGAGGGTGCTCGCGATCCCTGTCGCGTTGTTGTCAGGGATCGGGATCGGGCTGCTGCTGGCGAGGTGGCTCGCCTGAGCCTGCCGGGTGCTGGATGCAGGGTCGTCGCCGTCCATTCCTCCGCAACCGGCGGCGAGGGTGGTGAGCAGGGTGAAGAGGATGCGTGCCGGGCTGGATCTCATGGGGTGCCTTCCGTCAGGTGGCCTGAGGGCGGGCCAGGCAAGAACAGTGCCGCACACGAGCGACCGCATCGCCCGGCCAGGCGCCACGACGCTCGCCTCTTCCGCGGTGTACCCCGGGCGGCGGGCGCCAGACGGCCCCCCGGGTAGTCGCCTGGATCGTCGCGACTCGAAGAGCAGCGATGCACACCTCGCCCGCGAGCCCGGTGCGGAAACCCTCGCCGTCGCCCTCGCCATCGACCAGACTAAGAAAGGCGGAGACCGGCAGGCTGGAGGGGGGGGAACCCATGGTGAAGCCGCGGGGCCAGCAGACGGGTCGGAGCATCCTCGTCGTCGAGGACGACCCGGATCTGCGCGAGACCATCGCGCTGATCCTCGAGCAGCACGGGCACGGCGTGATCAGCTGCGGCGACGGCTCCTCGGCGGTGCGGCTCGCGCACGCGCACCACCCCGACCTCGCGCTGATCGACCTCGATCTGCCGGACCTCGATGGCTGCGAGGTCGCGCGCCGCATCCGCGCGGAGGGCGCTCGCGCCACCACCCGGCTGATCGCGGTGAGCGGCTACGCCGCCCAGCAGGACCGCGAGCGAGCGCAGCAGGCGGGCTTCGACGAGTACCTCACCAAGCCGATCCACTTCGAGCGGCTGTATCGGGCGATCGCGCACTCGTAGATGAGCGGTCAACGACCGGCGGCTCCTGCCACCGCACAGCCCGCACGCGCCGCCTCAATCTGCTGATTAGAGTGTGCGTCCAGCGATCGACCAGCGATCGGGGAGTGACGAGGCTGTCAGCGGTCAGAGGCGCGGGAGAGGGCGGGGCTACTTCTTGATCTTCGACGCGATCTCGTAGGTGTCCTGCGCGATCAGCAGCTCCTCGTTGGTCGGCACCGCGAGGATGCGGATCGGCGAGTCGGCCGTCGCCACGTCGAGCTCCTTGCCCACCGCCTGGTCGTTCTTCGCCCTGTCGAGGTGGTAGCCGAGCGGCTCCATCCCCTCCATCACGCGCGCGCGCACCGTCGCCGAGTTCTCGCCGACGCCCGCGGTGAAGACCACCGCGTGGACCTTGCCGAGCGCCGCGGTGTAGGAGCCGATGTACTTCTTGATCCGGTAGCAGTAGATGCTCATCGCCAGCGCCGCGCGCTTGTCGCCCTCGGCCTCGGCCTTGAGCACGCTGCGCACGTCGTTGCTGCTGCCGGAGAGCCCGAGGAGCCCGCTCTTCTTGTTCAGCAGGCTGTCGATCTCGGAGACCTTCAGCTTGCGCACGCGCTCCAGGTAGGCGACGAGCGCCGGGTCGACGTCACCGCTGCGCGTGCCCATCACCAGCCCCTCGAGCGGGGTGAGGCCCATCGAGGTGTCGACCGACTTGCCGCCCCGGATGGCGGTCATCGAGCAGCCGTTGCCGAGGTGGCAGGTGATCAGGTTCGCCTCGGAGGCGGGCTTGTTCAGCATCGCCGCCGCCCGCGCCGCCACGAAGCGGTGCGAGGTGCCGTGGAAGCCGTAGCGCCGCACGCGGTGCTCCTTGTAGAGCTCGTAGGGCACCGCGTAGAGGTAGGCGTGCTCCGGGATGGTCTGGTGGAAGGAGGTGTCGAAGACCGCCACCTGCGGCACCTTCGGCATCACCTCGCGGGCGACCTGGATGCCGAGCAGGTTGGGCGGGTTGTGCAGCGGCGCGAGCTCGATGTGGTCCTCGAGCGCGCGCACCACCTGGTCGTCGATCAGCGCTGTGGCGGCGAAGGCCTCGCCGCCGTGCACGACGCGGTGGCCGACGGCGCCGATCTCGGAGATGTCCTTGAGCCCGCCCTTGGCCTGGTCGGTGAGGGCGGCGACGATCATCTTCAGGCCCTCGGCGTGGTCCTTCACCGGCTTGCTGATGACGCTCTCGACGCCGTTGATCTTGTACTTCAGCTCGCTCGAGCCCTCACCGATCCGCTGCAGCAGGCCCTTCGCCTGCGCCTGCTTCTCCGGCATCTGGTAGAGCTCGAACTTGATCGACGAGCTGCCGCTGTTGATGACGAGGATCTTCATCGACGACATGACCTACGCGCTCCTCTGGGCCTGGATGGCGGTGATCGCCACCGTGTTGACGATGTCAGGGATGGTGCAGCCGCGGCTGAGGTCGTTCACCGGCTTGCGCAGCCCCTGCATGACCGGCCCCACCGCGATGGCGCGCGCCGAGCGCTGCACCGCCTTGTAGGCGACGTTGCCCGTGTTGAGGTCGGGGAAGATGAAGACGGTCGCCACGCCAGCGACCTTGCTGCCCGGCAGCTTGGTCCGCGCCACCTCGGGGTCGACGGCGGCGTCGTACTGGATCGGCCCCTCGACGGCGAGGTCGGGCTTGCGCTCCTTGACCAGCCGGGTCGCCTCGCGGACCTTCTCCACGTCGGAGCCCTTGCCGGAGTCGCCGGTCGAGTAGGAGAGCATGGCGACGGCGGGCTCGATGTCGAAGGCGCGCGCGGTCTCGGCGCTGGCGATGGCGATGTCGGCGAGCTCCTCGGCGGTCGGGTTCGGGTTCACCGCGCAGTCGCCATAGACGAGGACGGTGTCGGGCAGGCACATGAAGAAGATGGAGGAGGCGATCTTGACGCCCTCCATCGTCTTGACGAACTCCAGGGCCGGCCGCAGCGTGTGCGCGGTGGTGTGGATGGAGCCGGAGACCATGCCGTGGGCGTGGCCCTCCTGCACCATCATGGTCCCGAAGTACGAGGCGTCGGCCATCAGGTCGTAGGCGGCCTCCCAGGTCGGGCACTTCTTGGCGCGGAGCTCCATGTAGCGCTTGGCGTAGGCCTCGCGCAGCTTGTCACTCGTCGGGTCGATGATGTGCGCGGCCTCGAGGTTGAGGCCGAGGTGGCTCGCCTTCTTGCGGATGTTCGGCTCGTTGCCGAGCAGCGTGATCTCCACGGTGTTGCGCTCGAGGAGCACGCTGGCGGCGCGCAGGATGCGCTCCTCCTCGCCCTCCGGGAGCACGATGTGGCGCTGGTTCTTGCGCGCCAGGTCCATGATGCGGTGGAGGAACTGCTTCGGCGTCATCCGCGTCGAGCTCGAGCCGACGACGGCGCGGGTGGCGAGCGGCTCCACGTCCACGTGGCGCTCGACCAGCCCCTTGACCACCTCGGTGCGCATCCGCTGGTGCGCGGTCAGGCGGGGCTTCACCTCATTGATGCGGATGGCGGTCTCGTAGGTGTCCCCGTGCACGCTCAGCACCGGCATCTGGCCGCCGGTGAGGTCGAGGATCAGCTTCTTCACGTTATCGCGCGGCTGCATGCCCCCGGTCATCACCACGCCCGAGGGGTTCGGCAGCGACGGCGAGACGTAGGCGGCGGCCATGCCGAGGAGCACGTCCTCGCGATCGCCGGCGGCGACCACCAGCGCGCCTCGGGTGAGGCGCTTGAGGACGTTCTCGAGGCCCATCGCCGCGACGATCACCTCCTGCGCGATCACGTTCAGGCGCTCCTGCCCGCTGACGATGCTGGCCCCGAGGTCGGCGGCGATCTCCTCCAGGCGCGGCTTCTCGAGGAGGTCGGCGGCGGGGAGGGTGCCGAGGACGCGGACCTTGTGGCTGGCGAGCGCCTCGACGGCCAGCGTGTGGACCTCCTTCAGCAGCTTGGGGTCGGCGCGGTTGATGATGACGCCGAAGAAGTCGCAGGCGCGCTCGTCGAAGCTCTCCTTCACCATGTGGATGTTCTTCAGCATGGTGTCGCAGCCGATCCCCGGGTGGCCGCCGCAGGTCGCGGCGTTGGTCACCAGCAGGATGGGGGCGCCGAGGTTCTTGGAGAGGTCGGCGTTGATGTTGAACTCGAAGGAGGCCATGGCGCCGAAGTAGTCGGTCCCCTCGCAGACCACGAAGTCGCAGCGGTCGGCGAGCTTCTGGTAGGCCTCGATGATGCGGTCGAGGAGCTGATCGTACTTGCCGTTGCCGAGCGCCTCGGTGACCTGGTCCATGGTGACCGGAGCCATCTCCTCGATGGTGAACTCCAGGCCGAGCGCGTCCTTCATCAGCTGCACGTCGGGGTCGACGCCGGTCTCGTTGGGCAGGCCGATGGGCTTGAAGTAGCCGACCCGGCCGAGCGTCTGCTCGAGGACGTTGATCAGACCGAGCGCGACCGTGCTCTTGCCGCTCCCTCGCTGCGTTGCCGTCACAAAGATGCTGTTGGCCATTCTCTACTCTCCATGCGCGAAGATCGAAAGGCCGGGGCTGGAGGCCCCGAGGCTCCTTGACTGCGTGCTCTCGTCGACGCGCCTGCAAGATCGCAGCGGGTGCTGCTCGCTTGCAGGAGCGTTGATGAAGGTCGGATCGAATCAGGTCCGGCCGCTGCCGCTCCGCAGCAAGGGAACCACCTCGGCCGTGGCCGGGGAATCGGCTCGCTTGCGAATGCGGTTTGGCAAAAAGCACTACACGTCCGGGGGGTGCTACGCTTCGCTGAGCATCACTGCTCCCCTGCGCCTCGCGGGGTTACGTCCGGGCCCATGCCGCACGCACCAGGCACCGGTCAGGGCGCGTCCGCCGGCAGGAGCGCGGGGGCGAAGCGCAGCTTGGCGAGGAGCTCAGCGAGCTGCTCGCCGGCCTCCCGCGCTCGCGCGGGCTCCCGGTGGACCAGGTCGAAGAGGAGGTTCTGCCCGCGGTCGAGGGGGAGGGAGATCTGGAGCACCTCGGCCAGGGTCAGCACCTCGACGGCCTGGCGGCAGTGCTCCGGCGTGGGCGCCCCCGCGAAGCGCCGCACCGCGTCCTCGAGCATCTCGCCGAAGATCTCCTTCGCCTCGTCGAGCTCGAGCTGGTAGCCCCGCTCGGTCGCCTCGGTGGTGAGCTCGAGCGCCTTGCGGTAGGCGCCCGGGTCATGGCTCTTGTGCTGGCGGCGGACCTCCGCGTTGAGCTGCCGCGAGAGCGTGTACTCGGCCGCGATGCGGAACTCGCGCGGGAGCTTGAGCCCGGTGTCGACGAGCGCGGTCACCGCCCGGCGGTTCTCCTGGTAGAGCCGCGTGTACATCTCGGCGAAGCGCTCGCTCAGGTGCCCGAAGAGCGCGTCGAGCACGTCCTCGCGCTGCTCGGCGAGGAGCTGGTCCAGCCCGAAGTAGGTCTCGCCGAAGTGGCCGTCGACGGCGCGCAGCAGCTCGGTGATGGTGGCGCGATCGAAGATCTGCTGCAGCCGCTCGATGAAGGCGCGGAACTCCTGCACCCCGGCGAAGGGGCGCACGGCGCAGTGGAAGTCGTGCCCGCCAAAGTGGATCAGCGCGTAGGTCATCGCCGCGCTCTCGCCGGTGCGGCTCACCGTGACCTGCAGCCGTCCGCTGCGCAGGCTGAGCGGGCCGCTGGAGAAGATGTGCTTCTCCAGGCGCTGCACGTCGTGGCCGAAGACGCCGTGCTGGTCGGGGTAGTCGCGGAACGCGTCGGTGATCGCGTAGAGCGCCACCAGGCGGTGGGTGCCGACGGCGGCCGGCAGCACCAGCCTGCGGTAGACGTCGGCGCCGGTGCCGAGCTCGGGCAGGTTCGAGCGCGCCTCGCCGAGCACCTCGAGGACGCGGCGCTCCAGCTGACGCCCCGAGAGCTCCTCGAGGAGCTGCACCGTGCGCGCGCCGTAGCGGAGCACCTGCACCGCCTCGAGGCCAGAGATGTCGTTGAAGAACCAGCCGCAGCTCGTCTGCGCGAGGAGGCTGAAGCGCTGCATCTCGAGGAGCTGGAACGCGCGCACCTGCTGCGCGCCGCGGCCCGCCTCGCGGGCGTGGTGCTCGAGGAAGCGCTCACGGCTCGGCGGCGAGCTGTCGAGGAGCACCTGCACGTAGGCGTCGCGCGCGGCCCAGGGGTCGATCAGGAGGTCGCCGCCGAGCGCCTCGAAGACCTCCGCTGCCTCGTCGCGGATCAGGTTGACGGCGGCGCGGAGCGGCGCGCGCCAGGCCTGGTTCCAGCCGCCGGGCGCGCTGGCGTGGCAGCTGCAGTCGCGGCACCAGCGGCCGACGCCGTGGGCGCAGCTCCAGGAGGTGCCCTCGCCGCCCGGCCCTGGTTCGAGCTCCACCTCGCGGGTCGGCGGGTGACGCTCGAGGTACTCGCCGTAGTTGGTCAGGTGGAAGCCGTGCGCCGCGACCTCGGCGACGAAGGCGTAGGAGAGCGCGCGCTCGGCGTGCCGCATGTGGTGGCCAAAGGTCTCGCCGTCGACGGCGGAGTGGATCAGCTGCGCCCCGCGGCGCCCGCCGTCCACCGCCCCGCGCAGCTTGTCGACGAGCTGGCGGCTGGAGTCGAGGACCTTCTCGAAGCTGATCGCGTGCGAGATCGGCCCGTCGTAGAAGAAGACGTCGAGGTGCCGGCGCGGGTCGCGGCGCGAGAAGCAGCGGTAGGGCTCGCGGGGATCGATCTTGCCGCCGGAGACGTCCGTCCACTCCTTGCCGCCGAGGGGCCGCACGCGCAGCGCCTGCCGCGGCGCCAGGATGACGAAGCGCATGCCGGCCTCCATCAGGTCCTCGACGGTGGCGGTGTCGACGGCGGTCTCCGGGAGCCAGAGCGCCTCGGGCTCCCGGCGGAAGCGGTGCACGAAGTCCTGCACGCCCCAGCGGATCTGGGTGCGGCGGTCGCGGTCGTTCGAGAGCGGGAGGATGGCGTGGCCGTAGCCCTGCGCGATCGCGTTGCCGTGTCCCGAGCGCTGCGCCGCGCTCTCGCGGTCGGCGGCCAGGATGCGCGCGTAGGTGTCGGGCTGGTGGACCTCCAGCCAGGAGAGGAGCGTGGGGCCGAAGTTGAAGGAGAGGTAGCTGTAGTTGTTGACCAGCGTCTCCACCCGACCGCGCTCGTCGAAGACGCGGGCCCAGCCGTTCGTGCGATAGCACTCGTCGGCGATGCGCGCGTTCCAGTTCGGGTAGGGGTGGGCGCTCGGTTCGCGCTCGATCGCCTCCAGCCACGGGTTCTCCCGCGGGGGCTGGTAGAAGTGGCCATGGAGCACGAGGTGGGGCTCGTGGTCGGTGCTGGGGGTGGTCATGCTAGGGTCCTTCGCAAAGTACGGTCGCTGCTCCTCGGGAGCGGCAGAGCGTCAGTTCGGGCGAGGCGACGCCGCGCACGCCGAGCGTCAAATGTAGAGGCTACCGCGTCCTGGATCCAGTCCCCGTCGTCGGGGCGGTCGGCGGGGAAGGGTCAGATCGGGCAGAAGCCGGCCGGCGCGGGCGCACCGGGGGTGCGGTTCTTCAGCGTGGTCGCGTTGATCTTCCAGGTGGCGCCGACGCCCGCCCAGGGCTCGCTCGTCTCGTCGTGGCCGGTGGCGCCGTTGCCGCCCGTCTTCTTCTCGTTGTCCTCGACGTGGTTGCAGCGGTGCAGCGAGCCGCCCTGGCCGGGGACGCCGAGGTACATCTGGTTCGTCACCGCGGTGTCGTCGAGGTAGCAGGTCGTGCTCGTGTCGGCGTCAGGGCCATCGATGCAGATGCTGGCGTTCTTGGAGACGGCGGTCGCCGAGCTGCCCTTCCAGACCACGTAGTCGAGGTCCTTGACCAGGTCGGCGGCGCCGTCCCAGGAGAAGAGGACCACCAGCTCGCCGCCATCGGTGAGCCCGGCCTGCGAGCCGATCGACGAGGGGGGCCCGGTGACCGCGGCGACCATGTCGGGGACGGTGCCGTCGGTGTTGATCATCTCGTAGTCGGGCGCCTTGCCGAAGGTGGTCTTGTAGCCGAGCGCGCCGGAGATGGAGACGGTGACGTAGGCGCCCGGCGCGATGGTCGCCCCGGTGGGAAAGCGAGCGACGAAGTCGGTGGACGAGCTGGTCAGCGAGCCCTTCGGGATCTGGTAGTAGTCGGCGCGGTCGGAGACGTAGACCTGCGCGAGCGGCACCGCGGTCTTGCCCGGGTTGTAGAGCTCGATGAACTCGGCCTCGCTCGGGCTGGTGGCGACCTCGGTGATGACCAGGTGCCCGCCGGGGAGCGCGCAGGTGTTCGAGCAGCCGTCCTTGTCGACCACGTTGCCGTCGTCGCACTCCTCGCCGGAGTCGATGGTGCCGTTGCCGCAGCAGGCGGCGATCGGCACGTGCTTGCACTCGGCGGTGCAGGCGGCGGCGCTGCCGGCGAGCGAGTCGGTGGTGCACTTGTTCTGGTCGTCGCAGTCGGTCGCCGTCGGGCAGGCGCCCTCCTTGCCGGCGACGATGCCCTTGTCGCAGAGCTCGCCGGGATCGACGACCTTGTTCCCGCAGAGCCCGGAGTCGGGCTTGGGCGGCTGGTCGACCTTCGGGCCCTTGTCGGGGGTGATGGCCTTGTCGGGCTTGCGCAGGTCGGGGACCGCGGCGTCCTCGACGACGTCCTGGGCCTGGCCCTGGTCCACGCGCTTGCGCGTGTCGGGGTGGAGCGGCGGCGAGTTGCCGGTGGAGCAGCCGAGGAGGACGAGGGCGAGCAGGAGAGCTGCTGGACGGGACGGTCGCGCGTTCGACATGCCCCCAGTATACTCTCAGATCGTGCTCCGGATCAGCCAGCCAGCCCCGCGCCGCGCCCTCGGGGTCGTCCTGCTCCTCGGCTGCGCCGGGGCCACCGCCGAGCTCGCGCTCCTCGGCGGCTGCGCCGGGGCCACCGCCGAGCTCGCGCTCCCCGACGTCCGCCAGAGCACGGGCTGGACCTGCAGCGCCGCCGCGCTCCAGGCGGTGCTCGCCTACTACGGGGTCGACGAGCGCGAGGACCGGCTCTCGCGCGAGCTCGGCGCCACGCCGGAGAGCGGCGCGCCGCCGCCCGCCATCCTCCGCGTCGCGCGCGCGCACGGGCTCACCGCGGAGCTGCGCGAGGGGCTCACCGTCGAGGAGCTCGCCCGGGCCGTCGCCGCCGGCACGCCGGTGCTGATCGCGCTCCAGGCCTGGGGTGCGCCCCCAGCCTCATCCCGGAGCGTCCCGCAGGGACGCGAGGGGGCCCGCTACCGCGATGTCTGGGACGAGGGCCACTACCTGGTGGTGATCGGCGTCACGCGCGATCGGCAGCGGGTGATCGTCGAGGACCCCTCGCTCCTCGGGAGCCGGGGCTTCCTCACCCGCCGCGAGCTCGAGGAGCGCTGGCACGACACCGACGGCAAGCACCGCTACGTGCGGATGGGGATCTTCTTTGGCGGCCGCCGCCCGGCTCCGCCGCCATGCCTGCAGCACGTCGACTGAGGGCTCGGGGCCGGGCTCACAGACACCCGCGAAGCACGACCCCGCCGTCGCCGACCACGAACACCTCGGCCTGACCCGTTCCCCACAGGCCGCGCAGGGTGGCCTGGCTGCCCGAGCCCGACGCGCTCCAGCTCTTGCCGTCGTAGCGCAGGATGGTCCCGCCCTGGCCGACGGCCATGACATCGTTCACGCCCCGCCCCCAGACGCCGTAGAGCGTCTGCTTGGTCAGCGAGGTGGGGGAGAGGTCGGCCCAGCTCTTGCCATCGAAGCGCAGGATCGTGCCGCCGTCGCCGACCGCGTAGAGGTCCTGGGCAGAGGTCCCCCAGATGTCGTTCAGGCTCTTGGTGTAGGCCGGTGTCCAGCTCGCCTGCGTGTCGGTGGTCCAGCTGGTCCCGTCGAAGTGG
>JAKLHH010000166.1 GCA_022710245.1 Myxococcota bacterium | reverse complement strand
GAGGGCGCGACCATCCGGGCGCGGGACCTCCCCGACCAGATCCGCATGTCCGGCACCAGCGCCGGCGTCGAGGCGGCGACCGGCGAGGTGACCTTCAAGGAGGCCAAGGAGAAGTGGGTCTCCTCCTTCGAGCGCGACTACATCGTCGCGCTGCTGAAGAAGAACAGCGGCAACATCTCCCACGCCGCGCGCGAGGCCGACATCGACCGGAAGTACTTCCGCAAGCTGATGCGCAAGTACGGGGTCGACGCCTATGCGGCAGGGGATGACGAGGGGGACGAGTAAGGGCAGCGCGCCAGCGAGGGAGCGCGCCAGCGAGGGAGCGCGCTAGCGAGTCCCTGGCGCCGCGAGCGCTCCCTCGTCGATGCGCCGGGCGCCTTCCATGAGCAGGTGCGTCGTGGTGGTGCCGATCTGGTCCTCCATGTCCACCTCGAGCGCGGTGAAGTGGAAGGTCCCCTCCTTCCAGGTCAGCATCTCGAAGACCGCATCGGCGCCGCGCGGCTCCGGCCTCTCGTCGAAGAACGCCGCCAGCGCGCGCCCCTCGCGCATGAAGACGCGGCCCGTCGTGCGGTGGCGGAGCACGAGGATCCCTGACTTGCGCTCCATCTCGAGGACCGTGAGCACGGCGCTGACGCCGAGCTGCGAGAGGTCGCCCTTGAAGCCCGCGACCGGCTCGGGCTCCTGGCGGTAGGTCTGCACCTGCTGCTGCATCCGATCGCCGGCGCGCAGGACCTTGTCCACGCGCAGGTCGAGCTCCTCGAAGCGGAACGGCTTGGCCAGGTAGTCATCGGCCCCCAGCCTGAAGCCGAGGATGCGATCCTCTTCCTTGTTGAGCGCCGTCAGGAAGATGACCGGCGTCAGGCTCATCTCCTTGTGGCTGCGCACGGCTCGCACGAACGACCAGCCGTCCATGCCGGGCATCATCACGTCGGTGATGATCACGTCGGGGTGGAACTGGAGCGCCTTCTCCAGACCCTCGCGTCCCTCGCGGGCCGTCTCCACCTGGTGCCCGCGCCGCGCCATGACGGTGCCGACCATCCGCCGGATCCAGGGGTCGTCATCGACGATGAGGACGCGTTTTGCCATGCTGCCTGGTCGGAAGACGGTAGCTCTTGCGATGACTTATGTCAATTTGGAGCGGCGCCGCGGGTGCGATCGCCCCGTCGGTCGCTCACGTATGGTTCGATCACCGGCGGCGAGCGCCGTGCGGACCACCATGGAAGAGCCCGCTCCTTCGGCTCGCGAGCCGGCTGCGGGTCAGCGCGCGAGGTAGAGGAAGGCCGCGACGCCGACCGACGCGATCGCCACCACCCAGAGGATGATCAGGACCAGGTTGGACGGGCCCGAGCTGCTCTTCGGCGCGCCGGTCGGGCTGCGGCGGGTGCCAGCCGTCGGCGTCACTCGCGGCGAGGAGCCCTTCATCCGCACGGTCGCCGGCTCGATGGTGGCGCCCGCGCTGGCCATCGACGGCGGCAGGCCGGGCACGGTCGAGGCGTCGGCCGAGGGGGGACGACCGCCAGGCGAGCCGATGGCGGGCGGCGGGGTGAGGCCAGACGGAGTGGGCGTCGTGCTCTCGCTGACGGCCTCGAGGCGCTGCAGCTGCTCGGTGCTGGCGTAGGCGGCCGCGGGGCGATCCAGCAGGTCGTCCGGGGTCGGGGCCAGGTCCGAGGCGAGCAGCGGCTCGGTGGCGACCATGGCCAGGGGCGGCGGGGCGAGCGGGGCTGGCCGCGCCGGCGGCGCGACCACGAGCGGCGTGGGCGGCCGGGCCGGCGCCGCGGGCGGCAGCGGCGGCACCGAGGCCGGCATCGGGGTCGCGCGGCCGGTAGCCTTCGGCGGCTCGCTCAGCCGCGCGGCGAAGAGCGCCTGCAGCTCCGGCGTCCCCACGCCCATGATCGTCTTCGCGACGCGCCGCTCCCCAGGTGGCACCACGGGCAGCTCGCGATCCTCGATCAGGTGGCTGACAGTCGCCTGCTCCTCGGCGAACTCCTCGACGGCTTCGGCCTCCAGCATGTCGTCCGTGACTGCCGGGATGGCCTGATCGGTCCTCGAGCGTTCGTCCGCCGCCGCGCCAGCAG
This sequence comes from Myxococcota bacterium, assembly GCA_022710245.1. Next base: position 8,279 of record JAKLHH010000166.1, on the reverse strand, counting down.
CCGGGACGGGGGACTGCTCCCCCTCTGCTTCGGCCCAGGCCCCGTCGATCCCATCCCACCCGTCGTCGGGGGGCTTCGGGGATCCGCCCTTGCCGCTTCCGCTCATGAGGTGCCCTCTCTCGTCAGGCTGAGCATCACCCGGCGTCGGTCGCCGGTCAACAATTCACAACCTTCCTGAGCAGCGGAGGCCGGGCGACGATCCGGGAGCCGAGCGGCGCGCGCTCCGAGGGCCCGCCGCGACCGCGCGTCGTGCCGCCCGCTGGCGGGTGCTTCGCTGCTGTAGCCGCGCCGCCAAACTCGTAGTAGAGTTGCCTACCCCGACGTATATAGGGTTGCTGGTGCGCTACTTCTATCTCACTCCCATGCTGGGCGCCCCCGGTGCGCCGCGCTTCCCGATCACGGATCGGATCCAGATGATCGGGCGCTCCGATCGCGCCGACGTCGCCCTGGTGGAGCCCACCGTGTCGCGCCAGCACGCGACCATCCAGTGTGTCGACGGCCGCGTGCTGCTGAAGGACCTCGGGAGCAAGCACGGGACCTTCGTCAACTCGCGCCGCGTGACGAGCGTGACGCTGAAGGTGGGTGACATCGTCGTCTTCGGCCTGAGCCTGGTGCTGCGCCTCGAGGACAGCGACAAGCCAGTGCCCGCCGCCGAGGGCATGCGCGCGGGCTCCTCCTCGACGGACTTCATGGAGGGCGACCTGGCGGTGACCGCCATCCGCACCGTCACCATCCCGCCCAGGTCGGTCAAGCGCGCGGTCTCCACCACCACGGAGCCCAGCGGCGAGGACATCGGACGCATCCAGAGCCAGATGGCGAAGGTGCACAAGCTGGCGGGGGCGGGGGCGATCAGCGTGCAGCTGATCCCGGAGCTGGTCAGCCGCCTCAGCAGCGGCCGCGCCCAGGTCGCGCAGCTGGCCGCCGACGAGCCGGCGCTGCGCGAGGCGCTCGCCTTCCTCGACCAGGCGCTCAGCGTCGGCCAGCGCCTGCTCTCCGCGCTCTCGCTGCTGCCGCGGCGACGGCTCGAGCCCATCTCGCTCGCCGAGCCGGTGCGGGAGGCGATCGAGGCGGTCTCGGGCGAGGCCGAGAGCCGACGGGTCAAGCTGCTCTCCGAGATCGGCGCGGAGCACGTGGTGCTCGCCGAGGCGCCGAGGCTGGGCCACGCGGTCGCCGAGGTGCTGCGAAACGCCGTCCAGCACAGCGCCGCGAGCTCCGTGGTGCAGCTCCTCGCCACCCGCCAGGATGACCAGGTGGTGCTCACGGTCAGTGACCAGGGCGAGGGCTTCCCGCCCGAGATCCTCGAGCGCGCCTGTGATCCCTTCGTCACGCGCAGCGGTGAGTGGGAGGCGGTCGGGCTGGGGCTCTTCGAGGCGCGGCAGATCGTGATGGCGAGCGGCGGCTCCCTCGAGGTGGAGAGCAAGCCCGGCCTCGGCTCGACCGTGCGCCTGCTGCTGCCGGCGGCGCGCTGAAGCAGCGATCACGCTTCCGAGATCGACGCACACCCAGAGCCCCGTCAGAGGCTGGCGGGCAGGCCCTCGCGATAGGACGGATAGCGCAGCGGGCGGTCCAGCCAGGCGAGCAGCCGGGCGTTCGAGCAGCGCTTGGAGTCGCGGGTCAGCGCGAGCCGGTTCGCGTCGAGCTCCTCCCCGGCCGCCGCGGCGGGGACGCCAGGCAGCCCGAGCAGCGCCGCCGCCGCCGCGAAGACCTCGCCGCTCGGGGCCGGCTGGCTGTCGCTGACGAGGAGCAGCTCCGGCTCCAGCCGCTCGCCCAGCAGGACCAGCACCTCCGCGAGGTCCTCGACGTGGACGCGGTTGCTCCAGCGCTCCGGGTGGCGGACGCCGTACCCGCTGCGCAGGCGCTGCAGCGGACCACGGCCGGGGCCGTAGATCTCCGGCAGCCGCGTCACGCAGGCCGGCACGCCGCGCGCCTGCCCCTCGCGGCGGATCCGCTCCTCCAGCTCGAGCCGCATCTGTCCCCACGGCGAGGTCGGCGCGGGCGCCGTCTGCTCGTCGACCCAGCCGCCGTCCTGGTCGCCATAGACCGAGGTCGAGCTGAGGTAGACGAGCCCCGCGAGCGGCACGGCGGCGAGGCGGGCGAGGAGGCGCTCGAGCGCGGCCAGGTGCGGGCGCGCCACCGGATCGAGGTCCCGGGCCAGCGTCGCGACCAGGTAGTAGAGGACGGCGCCCTCGGCCGGCCGCGGATCGAGGGCGGCCACCGACTCCGGCGCGCGGAGGTCGACGGCCTGCAGCGGGACGCCCGCGGGTCCCGCGCCGTGCAGGCTGGTGCCCGCGACGGGGATGCCGCGGCGCTGGAGGTGCGCGGCGAGCACGCCGCCGGTGTAGCCGCAGCCGACCAGGAACGCACGTCGCATGCGCCAAGGGTAGCCGCGCGGCCGGCGGGAGGCCAGCGGCGACTCCGACCCGGGTCGCGCTGCGAGCGGGGCCCCGCGCCGCCGGTGCTCGTACCGCTGAGCGACCGACGGGGAGCGATCACACCCCCGCCCGGCCCCGCCCGGGTCGCGCCGTGCACCCACCGCCCGGATGAGCTACAGTTTGGGACGATGAAGACGAAGACCAAGATCGGCCTGACTGTCGCCGTGGTGGTGGGCGGCGTCGGCTACATGATCGTCACCACCGTGCGGAGCGGCGCGGCGCTCGAGTACTTCAAGCACGTCGACGAGGTGATGGCCGACACCGCGCGCTGGAAGGGGCAGCGGCTCCAGGTCCACGGCAACGTGGTCACCGGCACGATCGAGAAGATCCCCGGCAAGCTCGACTTCAAGTTCGCCCTCCACCGCGGCGGCCGCTGGCTGGAGGTGACCTACGCCGGCCTGGTGCCCGACAACTTCAAGGACTGCGCCGAGCTGGTGGTGAAGGGCAAGCTCGTCGAGGAGCACCGCTTCGCCGGCGACGAGATCTCGGCGAAGTGCCCCTCCAAGTACGACGGCAAGCGTGCCACCGGGTGTGGTGAGGAGCTCACCGCCGAGGTGAAGTCCAGCCGCACCAGCGCGACTCGCACCGGCTCGAGGTAGCCCTGGCTCCCCCCCACGCCGCCGGACCTCGAAGGTGATCGCTCGCGCTCCCTCCGCTGCTCAGCGGTGGACGGGGGTCTCGCAGCTGTCCGAGGTGCAGTCGGTGAGGTCCTTGGCCGCGTCCGAGGTCGCGTTGCTGCAGGCCTTCAGGTAGTAGGTCGGCGTCGAGAGCGACGGGAAGTACTCGGACTTGGGGATGGTGAAGGAGACGTGCCCCGGGTCCGCGGCGTTGAAGGCCACCGTGGCCGCGGTCGCCACCTTCTTCCCCTTCTGGAACACCTCGAAGTCGGCGAGCGCGCCGCAGAAGGTCGCGCCGGCGGGGCGGTAGACGTAGGCGATCTCGTACGCCTTGTCGAAGGTGCCGAGGTGGAGCACGTAGGAGGCGCAGGTCGGTCCGAGGGCCGGCGAGCCCGCGAAGCGGACCGTGTACTTGATCGCCGTCTTGTCCTGCTTGGCGACGAGCTCGGTGATGTCGAGCGCCTTGGCGATCCCGCTCGTGGCGCCGCAGGTCTTGAGCGTCGCGCTGAGCGCCATCGGATCGTTCACGTCGCTGACCACGATCGGGGTGAGCCCGCAGACGTCGGGGTCCTCCTTCAGACCGTCGCAGTCGTGGTCGACGTTGTCCCCGCAGACCTCGATCAGCCCCGGGTGCACGTCGGCGCGCGAGTCGTCGCAGTCGCCGTTGTCGGTGACCCAGCCGGCCTCGGCCGCGCAGAGCCACTTCGACTTGTTCAGGTCGCCGAACTTGTCCCCGTCGGCGTCGCGGTAGTAGAGCTTGGCCCCCGAGGTGCCCGGCGCCACGTCGTCGATCGTCCCGTTGCAGTCGTCGTCCTCGCCGTTGCAGGTCTCGGCCTTGACCTCCTTGTCGGCGAGGCCGTCGCAGTCCCCGTCGACCCCGCAGGTGCCCGGCTGCTTGCCGGTGCCCTCGCACTGGCAGAGCTGGGCGCTGCAGCTCCAGCCGGTGAAGGCCGGGCAGGGGTCGGTGGAGCTGCAGGCGCGGGTGCAGCGCTTGCCGCCGGCCATGGCGGCGCAGTGCCCCGAGTCGCAGTCGGTGTCCGCCGTGCAGGCGGCGAGGAAGCCCCGGCCAGCGTCGTGCAGGACCAGCCCGTCCCGCGGCACGAGGGGCGGCTTGGGCGGATCGTCACAGGCAACGAGCGTGAGCACGCAGACGAGATGACTCCAGCGCATCACATCCCTCCACGTCGGGATTGTAACGGTCCGTCCGGCCAGTGACTACCTTTTCGGGCCACGCGCGGAGGGCGCGCGCGCGGAAGCTGGAGGGCGCGCCCTGGCGCGACGCCGCCGATGGCGCAGACTCTCAGAGGCGCTCGCGCTGCGAGCCGCCGGGTCAGGCAGGAGGCTGGGGATGACACACGAACGGTTCATCGAGGAGGTGATGCAGCGGGCCGGGTTCCAGCAGGCCGCGATGGCGGCGCTGGCGATCGACGCCGCGCTGCAGGTCCTGGGCGAGCGCCTGCCCCGCGGCACCGCGCGCGAGCTCGCCGCGCAGCTGCCCGAGTCGCTCGCGGGTGCGCTCCGTCGCGGTCCGCATGGCGGCGTCTTCAGCCGCGAGGAGCTCTACGCCCGCGTCGCCGAGCGCGAGGGCGTGCGGCTCGGCTTCGCGGTGGAGCACGCCCAGGTGGTGCTGCAGGTCCTCGCGGAGGCCGCGCCGGCCGACGCGCTGACGCTCGCCAGGCAGGAGCTGCCCGCGCCGCTGGCCGAGCTGCTCACGCCGCGTGCTCCCTCGCCACCGCCGCCGACGCGCGCGAGCAGGCCGCGCAGCCGGCGCACCCTCTCCGACGGACGGCCTGGCAGCGAGCACCCGCTGGACGAGGCCGGCCAGGAGCTCGGGGCCCACGGGCTCGCCCAGCGCCGGTCCATCGCCCGCGGCGACTGAGGCCAGCGCTCGGGAAGCGATGGCGCGCTGCGCGCCCGAGGGCTATGTTCCCCTCCGTGGACCTCTCCTCCCCCCCGCGCTTCGCGCCCTCGCGAGCCCCGCACGACGGCGCGGCGGTCGCGCTCTTCGAGAGCCGCTTCGGCGCGCTCCGTCGGACCGGCGGGCTCGTCAGCCTCACCGACCTCGCCCTCGCCTTCTCGCACCTGCCCTACGAGAACCTCACCAAGATCCTCGCCTGGGACGGCGGTCGCGGCGGCCCCGCGCTGCGCCCGCCGCGCACGGTGATGGAGGATCACCTCCGCCTCGGCACCGGCGGCACCTGCTTCTCGCTGACGGAGCTCCTCCGCCAGCTCGCCACCGCGGCCGGCTTCTCGTGCCATCCGGTGATGGCGCACATGCGGCACGGCGCGAACATCCACTGCGCGCTGCGCGTCGAGGCGGACGGGCGCCCTTACCTGGTCGACCCCGGCTACCTGGTGCGACGGCCGCTCCCCCTGGACGCCCCCGGAGCAGCGCGGGTGGGCGCGGCTGGCGAGGTCATGCTGGTGCCCGCCGGCAGCGTCGCGGGCGTGCCGCCGGGAGTGCCCCCGGGCGACCTCGACCTCTTCACCGTCGAGGACGAGGGGCCGCGCTGGCGCTATCGCCTCAGCGACCGCGCCCCCGGCGAGGCGGAGTTCCTCGGCCACTGGCGGCGCAGCTTCGAGGGCGTGGCGATGCGCTCGCTGCTCATCAGCCGGCGCTCCGACGAGGGTGAGCTCCTCTACCTGCACAACCACAAGCTGCGCCGGCAGGCCGCCGGCGAGCGCTCGAACAGCAACCTGCGCGTCGGGCTCGAGGGCGCGGTGGAGCAGCTCTTCGGCATCGACCCCGAGGTGACGCGGCGGGCAGCCGCGCTGCTCCGCGAGCAGCGCGCGGCCTGGCTCGCCCGCGAGCAGCGCGCGGCCTGGCTCGCCCGCGAGGGCCGCTGATGGCCGGGCCCGCTGCGGTCGCGCCGGTCAAGGCGCTGCTCGCCGTCCTCGGCCAGGACGCCGGCGAGCTCACCCGCGCCGCCGAGGCAGTGGCCGCCCAGCTAGGACCGATCGACGTCAGGAGCGAGCTCTACCCCTTCGCGCACACGAGCTACTACGAGGAGGAGATGGGCGCGGGCCTGCTGCGCCAGTTCTTCTCCTTCGAGCGCCTCGTCGACCCGGCGCGGCTGCCGGAGCTGAAGCACCTCGCGGACGGGGTGGAGCAGGCGATGAGCGCGGGCGGGCGGCGGCGCGTGAACCTCGACCCTGGCTACCTCGACTACAGCAAGCTGGTCCTCGCCTCGTTCAAGTACTGCGGCCAGAAGATCTACCTGGGCCAGGGCGTCTACGCGGACATCATCCTGCTCTACGCGAAGGGTCGCTTCACCCCCTTCGCCTGGACCTTCCCCGACTTCTCCGACGGGCGCTACGACGAGCTCCTGCTGAGGCTGCGGCGGGTCTACAAGGCGGGGCTGCGCGGCGGCGAGGGCTGAGGTGCGACGGGGGCGCGGAGCTCTGGCGTGCGCGGTCGCTCGAGAGCCTCAGGGCGCGAGCGAGGAAACCCGAAGGATCCTCCTCGGGCGTCGCTGGGAACAGTTGTCCCCGTGCGGCTGGCTAGTGGAGTTGCCTATCGAGGCCCATGAGCCTCGCAGGAGGCCCGTGAGCCTCGAGAGGGCGGAGGCCATCGGGCTCAGCGCGGCTGCAGCGCCTCGCGCACGAGGCGGTTGACGAGGCCACCGTCGAGGTCGCCGCCGCCGCTCTTCATCACGTGCCCGACGACCTTGCCGGCCTGCTTGGGGTCGGAGATGCCGAGCTCGGCGATCGCCTGCCGCACCAGCGCGCGCGTCTCCTCCTCGCCGAGCTTCTTCGGCAGCCAGCGCGAGAGGTACTGGATCTCGAAGGCGAGCTTCTCCGCCATCTCCAGGGCACGGCCGCCGAGCTGCTGGTACTCGGCGCGGGCCTTGTCCATCTTCTTCACGTAGGCGCTGATCACCTGCAGGTAGAGCGCGTCGTCGACCTCGCCCTTGAAGCCCGGCGCCGTGCGCGCCATCGCCAGCTCCGTCTCCACCTGGCGGATGGCGTCCAGCCGGCGCTGGTCGTGCTGCCGCATGGCGTCCTTCAGCTCGTTCCTCAGCTCGTCCTTGATGCTCATCGCTGCTCCTCGAAGCCGCCCGGCGACGACGCACGGGTCAGGCGCTCGTGCGGCGCTGCCGCGGCCGGTAGTGAAGACCATAGCAGACTGCTCAGCGCGGCGCCCCCCGGCCAGGGAGCAGCCGCCTCCACCCGCTCCGCCCCGCCGCGCGAGCGCGGGCGGCCACCTCCTCGATCAGCGCGGCCAGCCGCCCCGCGATGCGGCGGTCATCGTGGTCGCGCAGGATCTTCGCGCGCCCGGCCTCGCCCATCCGCTCGCGCAGCGGCCGGTCGGCGAGGAGCGCGCCGAGGTGCCCGGCGAAGGCCTCCACGTCGCCGTGCTCGGCGAGGAGGCCCTCGACCCCGTGCGTGATCACCTCGGCCAGGCCGCCGACCCGCGTCCCCAGCACCGGACGCCGCATGGCCATCGCCTCGAGGAGCGCGTTGGGCGAGCCCTCGATCGAGCGCTCGAGCGAGGTCAGGACCACCACGTCGCAGGCGCGGTAGACCTCCTCGATGGCGTCCACGTGGCCGAGGAAGCGCACGTGCTCGCCCAGGCCGCGGGCCGCGAAGAGCTCCTCGTAGCGGCGGCGCCAGCCGAACTCGCCGGCGATGAGCACGCGCAGCGCGGGGACGCGCAGCACCGTGCGCGCCAGCACCTCGGCGAAGAACTCGAGCCCCTTCTCCGGCGCCGGGCGCGCGGCGAAGCCGACCACCGGCGTCCCCACCGGGATGCCGAGCTCGGCCCGCAGCCGTGGTCCGACGTGGACGGGGTCGAAGCGCGCGGTGTCGACCCCGTTCGGCAGCAGGTGGCAGGGGCAGCGGACCAGCGGCTCCAGCCCGGCGCGCACCGCCTGGCAGTTCACCAGCAGCGCGTCGGGCGACCAGACGCGCGCGTAGGCGCGCAGGCCGCTCGCCTGCAGGCGGCCGACCGGCCGGCTGCCACCGCGCCAGAGGATCGGCACCCCGGCGCGCCGGGCGACCGGCGTCGCGACCAGCCAGCCTGGCGTGCGGCTGGCGAAGACCAGCTCGATCTGGTGCTGGCGGATGAGCCGCGCGAGCACCCGCTGCATGGTGAGCCAGAGGCGCGCCGAGCGGAGCCCCTCGCCGACCTGCCCGAGGGGCGTCAGCGGGTGGTCGATCTCGGTGAAGAACTCGCCGAGGAAGGTGTAGTCGCGCACGCCCGCGCGCTCGAGCGCACGGTACTTGTCGG
>JAKLHH010000165.1 GCA_022710245.1 Myxococcota bacterium | reverse complement strand
ATTGCCGTGGGGCCACGTCGTCCGCCTGCTGCAGCGGGTGAAGGAGCCAGACGTTCGCGAGTGGTACGTCCGGGCGTCCATCAAACACGGCTGGAGCAGGAACGTCCTCGAGTTACAGATTGACAGTCGCGCCCATGAGCGTCACGGCAAGGCACTCACCAACTTCAAGGCGACGCTCCCGCCTGCAGACTCCGACCTGGCCTCGCAGGTGTTCAAGGACCCCTACCTCTTCGACTTCCTCGGCACAGCGGACCCGCGGCGAGAGCGCGAGGTCGAGCAGGCTCTGGTCGATCACATCCAACGCTTCCTGCTCGAACTCGGCAGCGGTTTCGCGTTCGTCGGCCGTCAGGTCCCGCTTGCATTTGCGAGCCGGGACTACTTCCTCGACCTCCTCTTCTACCATCTCAAGCTGCGCTGCTACGTGATCATCGAGATGAAAGCGGTGCCCTTCGATCCAGCCTTCATCGGGCAGATCAACGTCTATCTCTCCGCGGTCGACGATCTTCTGCGCCATCCTGATGACAAGCCGACGATCGGCTTGCTGCTCTGCCGTTCGAAGGACTCTATCGTCGTCGAGTACGCGTTGCGTGACCTGAAGAAGCCGATCGGTGTTGCCGGCTGGGAGACGAAGATCGTCGAAAATCTCCCCGAGAACCTCAAGGGCAGCCTGCCGACAGTCGAGGAACTCGAGGCAGAGCTCAGCCGCGAGGGAACGGAACGATGAATCGGTTCGCGGCAGCACCTCGCGGGCAGCGAGCCACCCTCACCTCACCCCAACCCCTCCGGCCCCCGCCACACCTCCCGCCAGCGCCACCCCGGACCGCGGCGCTTGTCCTTGATCGCGTGGATCTCGCAGGCGTAGCGCCCCTCGCCCACGCGCCGGCGGGAGGCCTCGGCGCGCAGCGAGACCAGCGAGCCCAGCGACGGCGCCTCGGGCCGCGTCTCGGTGAGGCACAGCACGACGGCGTCGTGCTTGAGGGCGAGTTGCAGGAGACGGCTCTGCAGCGCGTCGGCCAGGCGCGCCTGGCGGCCGAGGTCGAGGACCACCAGCCCGAAGGCGCCCGAGCGCAGCAGGCGGTCAGCGGCGCGGAGCGCGGGCTGCAGGCCGTCCGTCCGCACCACGACCAGCGCGGCGAGGTCGATCCCCGTCTCCGCCAGGTCGGGAGGGAAGAAGGAGCAAGGCTGCCGGCTGACCCAGGCGACCGGCTCCCCGGCCCGCTGGGCCTCCAGCACCAGCCCGGCTGCCGTGGTGAGCGCGGCGGAGTCGCCCTGGCCGGAGATCTCCGCCACCCGACCGGAGATCTCGGCGAGGCGCCAGCGCGCCGGCGCGAGCGCGGGCTCGAGCGCGCTCGCCCGCCGGATCCGGCGCGAGCTGAGCAGCTGCATGAGCGCGGGCGAGGCCATCGTCCTCATCAAAGCAGACAAATGTCTGCATGTCAAGCGGGCGAAGGATCTCGGTGGGTTGCCGGCTGCTATTGGTTGGTCGCGGCAGCTTCGCCCGACCGCCCGACCTGGGCGGCGCCGCGACAATCCCGTTGACCGGCGGCGCGGGCGTCTTGCGCGCGAGGCGAGCACTCGCGCCGCGTTGACGACGCAGCGTGTCAGCAGCGGGCGCGCGAGGGCCTCAATCGAGGATCCGGCGCAGCTCGATGACCTTGCCGAGGATGGTCACCTCGGCGGGATCCACCACGATGGGGCGGAAGCGAGAGCTCTCCGGGTGCAGCTCGACCTGACCGCGCCGGCGCCGGAGCCGCTTCACCGTCGCCTCCTCACCGACCAGCGCGACGACGATGTCACCATCCTCGGCGCTCGGCTGCCGCCGCACCACCACCACGTCGCCCGGCAGGATCCCCGCGCCCACCATGCTGCGCCCCCGCACCCGCAGCGCGAAGAGGTCCTCCGGCCGGGAGCGCGTCTGCACCGCGACCTGCCCGTCCGCTGACTCGATCGCGGTGGTGAGATCTCCCGCCTGCACCTGGCCGACGAGCGGCACGAGCACCGCGGGACCGCCCATCGCCGGGCCCTGGCCAGGCAGGCGCAGGCCTCGCGAGCGGCCGTGCTCCCAGGCGAGCCGCCCCTCCTCGACCAGCCCCTGCAGGTGGCTGCGCGCCGACTCGACGGCGCGGAAGCCCATGGCGGTCTGCACCTCGCGGATGCTCGGCGCGCTCCCCTGCAGCAGGCGCTCGCGGACGAACTGGTAGACGCGCTCTCGGGTGCGGCCAGGGGGGGTGTGCGCCATCGGCAACCTCGCCCGCCGAGTAAAACAGACATTTGTCTTGACTGCAACAGGGTCAGCAGCCCCCAAGAGACAACCTGGCGTTCTCCGTCGAGAAATTCGCGCGCCACCCGATCAATAACTCTTGCCAGCCACGAGCGAGAGGATCAATATCAGCGCTTGTTCCAGCAACCGAGTTGAGGAGCCGGCGGGCGCGACAGGCACCGCCGGGCGGAGCAATGCCGATCCTGGTCACCAGCAGCGAGGAGCCACTCCCCTGGGCGCTGAGGCGCAGCGAGGAGTCGCTCGGCCCGATTCACCAGATCCCCAGCACGTCCGCCGCGGCGCTCGACCGCGTCTCGCCGCCGCACGAGCTCGCCCTGGTCTCGCCGGCCATGCGCTGGCGCGAGCGCGAGTCCTCGTCGCCGTCGTCGCCGTCCTCGCCGTCGTCGCCGTCGTCGCCGTCGTCGCCGTCGTCGCCGTCATCGCCGTCATCGCCGTCATCGCCGTCATCGCCGTCATCGCGGCCCGATCTGCCGCCCGCGCCGATCATCGCCGCGGCCGAGACGCCGCACCACGCCGTCTTCCGCGTCTCGCGGGGCTGACCCTCCTTCGTTTCAAGCCAGGCTCAATCAGCTAGACCTTCACCGGCCGCAGCCGGCCGAGGACCTTGCGCTGCAGCACCGGCAGGTCGATCGCGAAGGTCGTGCCCACCCCCGGCGTGCTGAAGACCTGCAGGGTGCCGCCGTGCATCTCGACGAGGGCCTTGGCCAGCGGGAGCCCGAGGCCGAGGCCTCGCCCGCCCAGGTTGCGGCGGAAGCCGACGAAGAGCCGCCCGACCTCCTCGCCCGCGAGCCCGCGGCCGGTGTCGGCGATGCGGATCTGCAGGCGCTTCTTCGCGCCGCTCGCGTCCTCCTGCTCGAGGCTCTCGGTGCGGACCCGCACCACGACCTGCCCCTTCTCCAGCGAGCTGATGGAGTAGCGGAGCAGGTGGCAGAGCGCCTGGCCGAAGCGGTGCGGGTCGACCCAGATGGTGGGCAGGCCGGCCTGCAGCTCGGTCTCCAGCTTCACCGACGGCGGCACGCCCTGCCGATTGATCTCCTGGATCGACTGCCGGACGATCTCGGCGGGCAGGCTGTCCTCGCGGTGGACGGCCAGCCGGCCCGCCTCGAGCTTGGCGGAGTCGAGCACCTCGTCGATCAGCCGCAGCAGCTCGGTGCCGCTGCGGTGGATGGTCTGCACGCCCTCGCGGCGCGGGTCTCCGCGGCTGGTGGGCAGGTCACGCAGGAGCAGCTCGGAGAAGCCGAGCACGGAGTTGAGCGGGCTGCGCAGGTCGTGGCTCACGTTGGCGAGGAACTGCATCTTCAGGCGGTCCGCGGCCAGCATCCGCTCGATCGCCACGAAGTGCGCGACGTGCATCTCGGCGATCCGCGCGAGGAGCAGGTTCACCGCGCTGGCGAGGCTGCGCACGTCGCTGAACTGCGGCGCGCCCGCGACCAGCGGCCTCACCTGGGCGCCCTCGTCCTCGGGGCGCGCCATGTCGCGGATGCGGCCCGTGACCAGCGAGACCTCGCGCGAGACGTAGATGCCGAGCAGTCCGCCGACGAAGAACGCCATCGCGAGCACGCCGAGCGAGAGCAGCACGATGGTGGTGTGACTGGTGCCGAAGTCGGCGGGCGCGGCCACCTCGAGGTAGCTCGCGGCCTGCCCGGCCGGGAGCGGCGAGGCGCCGCGGCTCGCGTCGTCGCCGAGCCGGACCCGCGTGCCGTCCGGGAGCTTCACCGCGGCCAGCAGGTCGCGCAGCTGGTCCCGGTCGAGCACCGCGCCGGCGTAGGCGAGGAGCTCGGCGAGGTGGAGCTGCTGGCGCTCGTGCGCCTCCAGCTGGGTGACGCGCACGCGCCGCGCGCAGATCACGGCCGTCGGCACTGTCGCGAACGCTCCGAGGGCGACCACCGCGAAGAGCACCTTGGTGCCGACCGAGACCCGCCCTCCGCCTCCCGGCACGTCCTCGTGCCGGAAGTGCGCGGTGATCGGCCGCACCAGCGTCCGGCTGATCACGTAGAGGAAGAGGCTGGCGACCAGGATCACCGCGAGCGAGCCCGCGGCGACGCCCGCCACCAGCTGCGGCTCCGCCTCGAGGACCTTCACCTCGACGGCGACGCCGGCCGCCACCGTGAGCAGGCCCGCGGCGAGCGTGAAGCCGACGAGCGCGAGCGGGAAGCGCAGGGTGTTGGCGCGAGCCGCCTCGTCGTGGCGCGGCCCGCCGCGGCCGTAGCGCCGGATCTCCTCGAGCAGGAGCGCCGCCGGGCGGAGGTAGAACCAGCTGAAGGCCGAGAGGGCCACGAACAGGAAGGCCCCGCCGCAGGCGACCACCAGCGAGTGCTGGGTCACCGCCTCCGGGGACAGACCGAGGAAGCGGCGGAAGCCGAAGATCTCGGTGGCGGCGAAGAAGAGGGCGCCGAGGAAGATGGCGAGGATCATCTTGGGGCGCAGCTGGCCGGCGCTGTAGTAGAGGCGGGTCACGCGGCCACCTCGCTCCGCGTGACCGCCGCCGGGTCGGGGCCCTGCACGGGCAGGCGTACGGTGAAGACCGAGCCGCGCGAGACCTCGCTCACCACCACGATCTCGCCCCCGTGGAGCTGCACCAGGTGCTTGCAGATGCCGAGCCCGAGGCCGCTCCCCTCGCGCTGCTGTCGCGGCGCCCCCACCTGCCGGTAGCGCTCGAAGACGTGGGGGAGGTCCGTCGCGCTGATGCCGACGCCGGTGTCGCGCACCTCGATGACGACGGTGGCCTCGCCGCCCTTCCGCGCTCGCAGGGCGACGGAGCCCTCCCTGGTGAACTTGAGCGCGTTGGAGACCAGGTTCTGCACCACCTGCCGCAGCCGGGTCGGGTCGCCGATGATGTGCGGCAGCTCGGGCTCGGACTCGAACTGGAGCACCACCTGGCTGCCCTGGTCCTCGGAGCGCCGCCTGGCGACCGCCGACTGGCCCCTGACCACCTCGTGGCAGATCGCGGCGAGGTCCACGCTCTCGAGGTGCAGGGTCAGGTGGCCCGACTCGATGATGGAGATGTCGATGACGTCGTTGATCAGCTGCAGCAGGTGCTGGGCGCTCCCGTGCACCACGCGCAGATCCTCCCGCTGCGAGGTGGGGAGCTCGCCGAGGATCCCCTCGGCGAGGAGCTGCGCGTAGCCGCAGATCGTGGTGAGCGGGATGCGCAGCTCGTGGCTGACGTCGGAGAAGAAGCGGTTCTTGATGCGGTCCGCCTCGCTGGTCTTGCGCAGCGACTCCCGGTAGCCGGCCAGCTCTCGCTCGAGGTGCAGGCGCAGCTTGCCCAGCGCCGCGGTCAGCTCGCCGACCTCGTCGATGCTGGTCACCGGGATCGGCTGTCCGAGGTCCAGCTCGTCCTGCCGCGCCATCGCCTCGAGCTGCTGATTGATCGCCTGGAAGTCGCGCGAGGTGTCGCGTCCGACGGCCCAGCCGAGGAGCCCGGCGAAGGCCATCACCAGGAGCGCGAGCAGGATCAGGTCCACGCGCAGGTCACCGAGCGCCCGCTCCTGCACTGTCTGGTCCGTGCGGAGCGAGGCCAGCAGATAGCCGCGCGCCCGCGCGACCAGGCAGGGGAACCGCCGCGCGCCGAAGGTGCAGTCGCCCTCGGCCCAGAGGAGCTGCTCTCCGACGGAGACGCCCGGGGCCGCCACCAGCACGTGGCCAGCGGCGTCCATCAGCACCGGGCTGGCCAGCGTGCTCGCGGGCAGGCCGGCGAAGAACGGGAGCACCGCCGCCTCGGGGAGCAGCTCCAGCTCGACCCGGGTCACCTCGAGCACGTCGCGCAGGTGTCGCGCGGCGAGGAGCTCGTGCTCGCGCTGGGCCCGCGAGTACGAGTGCGTGGAGACGAGCGCCACCGAGACCCCGGTGAGGGTGACCGTGATCAGCGCGAGCGCGCGGCGGATCGCGAGGACGCCACCGAAGCCCCAGCGGCGGTGGTCGGGCGGTCGCACCAGCTTGCGCGCGCCGCCGAGGAGCCAGGCCATCTCGCGGACCAGCGGCGGCTGCACCACCAGCCGCAGGAAGAGGCCAGCGGCCAGCACCAGGGCGGGCGCGCCGATCAGCACCACCGCGTGACGGAGCTCGTGCAGCGGGTGGCGCTCGAGCAGCACGCCGAGCCCGCCCGCGGCCAGCGCGGTGGCGGTGAAGACCGTGACCACCTGGCCCGGCAGGTCAGCGATCCGCTCCGCGTTGCCGCCGCGGCGGATGGTCTCGTCGCGCCAGAGGACGAGCAGCACCGCGCTCAGCGTGGCGACCGCGGGGACGAGCCAGCACCAGAGCGGCGGGGGGCCGAGCTCCGCGGCGGGGATCGCCGCCAGCGCCGGGAGGAAGCGGATCAGGCAGACCGCCAGGCCAAGGCCGGCCAGCGCCAGCGCGATCAGCACCTGCGCCAGGCAGCGCGCGCGGATGGAGGGGCTCACCCCGCCGCGGTGGCGTCTCCGGCGGGGGGGCTCCCCGGCAGCGGGCGGAGCCGCGCCTCGCGTCGGGGGCGGTGAGGCGCTGCGTTGACCAGCAGTGCGATCGGCGGGCGCCATCACACCTCAACCTCGGGCGGCCGCGAACGACCGCTCGGCGGGCGGCAACTGGAGCGGCGCCCCGCACGTCGGGCGGTGGCGGGGAGCTGCCGCGACCAACAATTGTCGCGGCGCCCCGCACGTCGGGCGGTGGCGGGGAGCTGCCGCGACCAACAATTGTCGCGGCGCCCCGCACGTCGGGCGGTGGCGGGGAGCTGCCGCGACCAACGACCTAGCACGAGCGTGGACGGCGAGGCGCGCGTGAGCGCACCGACCACCCCCGGGCAAGCAGGCGCGGGCTCAGGTCGAGGTCGAATGCGACGATTATAGAAGCGCTGGTGCCGGGAGCGCCAGCCCGTGCTGCGGGCAGTGTGCGCGCCGCACGCTGTGTGAGCGCTGCACGGCGGCACCGCACCCGGTTTTGTGGCTAGGTCGCGCGGAGGACTCTTTGGTATACTGCCGGACGTAGCGCACCGACTGGAGCGCGGACTGCGGGGTCGGTGCGGACGTGTGTATGCTTTCACTATGCGGAGGGTGCTCATGACACTACGGGGGTTCCGAGCGCATCGCGTGTGGGTCGGGGTGGCGTGCCTGGTGCTGGCAGGGTGCTCCGATGATTCGAAGCCGGCCGACAGCCGCGTCGACATGCGGCGGGACGGCGCGGTCGATACCCTGCCGGTCGATGGCATCAAGCCGTGTACGCTGGCCATCGCGACCATCAACGGCCGCAGCGTCGCGTCGATCACCGCCCTCACCGGGGAGGATGATCAGAGCGCCAGCAAGGCGGGCATCCAGATCGACGTGGACGTCACCGGCGCGCAGCTGCCCGACGGCGAGGACGTCAAGCTCAACGTGACCGGCGCCGCCACGGACCTCACGGTGAAGGCGAAGAGCGGCCACGCGCTCTTCAGCGGCGTCACCATCGGCAGCGAGCTCACCACGGCGGCGCTCAAGGCGTTCTCGGCGAACTGCAGCGGGGACTCCATCTCGCTCGCGGTCAAGCCGCCGCCGGAGTGCACGTTCATCGACCCGCTCAATGAGGCCACGCTGGGGCCCCAGCAGGACGAGGACAAGGGCACGGCCACGTTCGAGTACAAGATCAAGATCCTGACCAAGAACGCGAGCGGCGGGAAGGTCACGCTGAAGAACAGCACTCCGCCGGACGCGGTCACCGTCGACGCGAACGGCCTCGCAGAGTTCGACAAGCAGATCCTCAACAAGGGCGTGACCACGCTCGAGGCCGAGGTGCAGCTGGGCACGGTGAAGCGCTCCTGCACGGCGAAGGTCACCGTCATCACCGACGCCCCGCTCTGCAAGCCGCACCCCTTCACGCCGAAGCCCATCGCGGCCCTCGACGGCAGCGGCAAGGACGCGCTCGGCAAGAAGCAGGACGCGAACCCCGCGACGGCGGAGATCGAGACCAACCTCGAGGTGGAGAGCGACCCCGGCAACGACGTCAGCCTCTTCATCAACGACGTCTTCTACAAGGCCGTGAAGTCGAACGGCGGCGTCGCGAACTTCGACCTGGTCAAGCTCCCCGACAGCACCACGGCGAGCCCGCTGGTGAAGATCAGCGCCACCTGCTCCCAGCCGGTGACCGGCCAGACGGTCAAGGCGGCGCCCTCCTACCTGATCGTCGACTCCAAGGCGCCCGACCAGGTGACCACGCTCAGCTGCGCGGTGACCTCGAACCGCAAGGGCGACGTGAGCTGCAGCTGGACCAACGTGGCGGACGCCGCCGGCGGCACCGGCGTGGTGGTCGTGCGGCTCGGCTACGGCCTCGACGCGGCGCTCACCGCGACCACCTGGACGACGGCGACCAAGCTCACCGACCTGACGCCCTCCGGCGTCGGCCTCGCGCAGACGACCCCGGTCATTGGGCTGCCGCTCGGCCACGCCTACTACTTCGGCGTGGTGGTCCTCGACGTGGCGGGCAACGAGTCGGTGCTCGGCGTGCAGAAGGACAGCCCGCCCTCGGTGGCGGTCGACTTCAAGAAGAAGGAGTACGCGACGCAGGGCACCGGCTGGGGCTCGGTGCTGGCCACCGGCGACTTCAACTGCGACGGCTCCACCGACCTCGCCGTGGGCGACCCGGGCAACGCCAGCGACACCGGCATCGTCCGCATCTACCTCGGCAACGCGAACGGGTTCCTCGCCAACCCGGAGAAGGCCATCAGCGGCACCGTGGCGGGCGGCCGCTTCGGCGCTCGCCTGGCGGCGCTGCCGAGCTTCGACGGCGAGGGCGCCGACAAGTGCACCGACCTCGCGGTCCTCGCCTCGCACGGCGACAGCAAGGACGCGCGGGTCTTCGTCTACCTGGGCCGCAAGATCTTCTTCGACCGCGAGGACGTGACCGTCGGCGCCGGCGCCGAGCGGATCTACAACCTCCCCGCCACCGCGGCCGCCACCGAGCGGCTGGGCGGCGGCCTCGCCAGCGCCGGTGACTTCGACGGGGACGGGGCCAGCGACCTGCTGGTCTCCTATCTCGACACCGCCACCGACGCCGCGTCGGTGCTCGTCCTCTACGGCGACAAGACGCTGACCCTGATGGGCACCGGCAAGTCGCCGGTGGTGCAGGAGCTCCCCGCCGCGGCCGGCGTCCAGATCACCGGCGGCAAGGCCACGGAGAGCTTCGGGCTCTCGCTCGGCGGCGGCGCCCAGCTCGACGCCGACGCCTACGCCGACCTGCTGATCGGCGCCAAGGACGCCAGCGTCTCGGGGACCAAGCGCGGCGCGGCCTACGTGGTCAAGGGCGCGGCCCGGGCGGCGACGCTGCCCGAGGTGATCACGCTCGCCAACGCGCGGGTGGTGACGATCGTCGGCGGCAGCAGCAACTCCGCCTTCGGCACCGCGCTCGGCTACGTCGGCGACGTGAACAAGGACGGCGAGCGCGAGGTCGCGATCAGCGATCCGGGCGTCTCCTCGGGCGCGGGCGCGGTCTACCTCTTCAGCCTGAAGACCCCGCCCGCCAGCGTCAGCGACGCGGTGGGGACGGTGGTCAACAACGTCGCCTCGGCGGCGAGCGACGCGTTCGGCGCCGCGGTCGCCTGCGCAGCGACCCTCGACCCGATCACGGGCGCAGACCTCAACGGCGACGGCTACCCGGATCTGGTGGCGGCCTCGACGACGGCGGGCGCGACCGGCGTCGGCGCGGCGTACGAGATCGCCGGCGGCGGCTCGCCGGCGCTGGAGACCTCGAAGGCGACGTACACCTTCACCGGGCCGGCGGCGGCGCCGTCGTTCGCGGCGACGGTGCTCTTCGCCAAGGACGTCAACGGGGATGGGTTCGTCGACGTGATCATCGGCGACCCGCAGTACTCGTCGGGGAAGGGACGCTTCTTCCTCTACTACTAGAGCACCGAACGGTTTGCCTCCCGTCGTCAGGCTCGCCCTTGAAATCGCAGGCGGTGTCGCTCGTCGGTTACGTACCGCAAGTATGCGCCCTCCTCGCTCCTAGCCCGCGATTCCAATTGCTTCGCCTGACTCGGTCCGGCACTCGCCTCGCTCCTCCCTCTGTGAGCGACGCGGCCTTCGCCGCGCTCGGCGAGCTGCTGCCGCTGGATCCGCCCGGCGGTGAGCGCTGTC
>JAKLHH010000164.1 GCA_022710245.1 Myxococcota bacterium | reverse complement strand
CGAGAAGGTCGGCGACCAGGTCCTCGACGACTTCGAGACCGTCCACGTGGTGGTGAACAACGCCGCCATCAACCGCGACAACCTGGCGGTCTCGATGACCGACGAGGAGTGGCACGACGTCATCGCCACCAACCTCTCCGGGCCCTTCTACGTGGCGCGCCAGTTCCTGCACACGATGATCGGCAACCGCTTCGGCCGCATCATCAACATCTCCTCGGTGAGCGCCACCGGCGCCACCGGCCAGGCGAACTACGCCGCGGCCAAGGCCGGGCTCGCCGGCCTGACCCGCTCGCTCGCCAAGGAGTACGGCGCCAAGGGCATCACCGCCAACCTCGTCATCCCGGGGTTCTTCGACACCGAGATGACGCGGGAGACGATGTCCGAGGAGAGCAAGTTCTTCTGGATGAAGTACTGCCCCAAGCGCCGCGTGGGCGAGCTCTCCGAGATCAGCAAGGTCGTCACCTTCCTCGCCTCGGAGGCGACTGGCTTCGTCAACGGGGCCGAGATCCCGGTGACCGGGGGGCTCGATCATGCCCCCTAGCGGGGGCCGGCCGGCCCGGCGCCCGGTCGGGATCGAGAAGCTCCACGCCTACCCCTGCACGCTCTCGCTCGAGCTCGACGAGCTCGCGCGGGTGCGTGGCCATGACCCGCTCGATCTGCGCGACAACCTCCTCGTCCGCAGCCGCTCGCTCAACCCCCTCTGGGAGGACCCGGTGACGATGGCGGTGAACGCCGCGGCGCCGATGCTGACCGAGGCGGACCGCGCGGCGATCCGGCTGATCCTCGTCGCCACCGAGTCCTCGGTGGACCAGGGCAAGTCGATCAGCACCTGGTGCCAGCGCCACCTCGGCATCGGCGCCAGCTGCCGGAGCCTCGAGGCCAAGCAGGCCTGCTACGGCGGCACCGGGGCGCTGATGCTGGCGGCGCACTGGCTGGCCTCGGAGATCGAGCCCGACGCCAAGGTGCTGGTCATCGCCACCGACCAGAGCCGCTGCCACCTGCACAAGCCCTACGAGTACGTGATGGGGGCGGGCGCGGTGGCGCTCCTCGTCAGCCACGAGCCGCGGGTGCTGGAGCTGGAGCTGGAGCGAAACGGCTACTTCACCGCCGAGGTCTCGGACACCTTCCGCCCCACCTCGCGGGTGGAGACGGGCAACGGCGAGGCCTCGCTCTACTGCTACCTCGACGCGCTCGAGGGGGCGCTCGCGCACTACCTCTCGAAGAGCGGCCCGATCGAGCTCGACGACTACTTCAAGAAGCTCATCTACCACGTGCCCTTCGGCGGCATCACCTTCCAGGCGCACCGGACGCTGGTCAGGCGCTGGAAGCGGCTGAAGAAGAGCGAGGCGCTCGCTCACTTCGCCGAGCGCTCGCAGCCGGCGCTCCGCTACAACGCGCAGATGGGCGGCACCTACTCGGGGAGCACCTTCATCGCGCTGATGGGGCTGCTCGACTCCTGCGAGGACCTGCGCGGCGGGGACCGCATCGGGATCTTCTCCTACGGCTCGGGCTCCGTCGGGGAGCTCTACAGCGGGATCCTCGGCCCCGAGGCGCGGGCCATCGTGGCGCAGGCGAAGCTCGGCGAGCTCCTCGCCGCCCGCACCCCGCTCACCGTGCCGGAGTACGAGGAGCTCGAGCAGGAGCGCTTCCGCCTCATCGACGGCGGCGACTTCCGTCCCTCCACCGAGGGCTTCGGGGGCCTCTACGAGCGGCGCTACGCGGGCAAGGGCCTGCTCACGCTGAAGGGGATCTCGGCGCACTACCGGGAGTACGGCTGGGGCTAGGGCTCGATGCAGGTGCGCTGTCTCAGAGAGGGATCGGTCTGGCGGCTCGGGCTCGCGCCCGCAGGCCCCGCTGGCCCCAGCGCGACGCTGATCGACGAGGCTGGGCTGGCGGCGCTGACCGCGCTCCTCGCGGAGGCGCGGGCCGACGCGAGCTGCCGCGCGCTGGTCCTCGAGGGGGGCGAGCCTGGCCCCGCGGGCAGGCGCGCAGAGGGCGCCAGCTTCTGCGAGGGGCTCGACCTCGGCGAGGTGCTGCGCGCCCCTCGCCCCGAGCAGCACGCGCCCCGGGTCCAGGCCTTCGCGCGCTGCCTCGAGGAGCTCCGCCGCTCGCCGCGGGTGATCCTGGCGGTCGTCGACGGCGCGGCGGCCGGCGGCGGGGTCGGGCTGGCAGCGGCGGCCGATCTGGTCCTCGCCAGCACCCGCGCCAGCTTCGTGCTCCCCGAGCTCAGCCTCGGGCTGCTGCCGGCGGTGGTGCTGCCGGTGCTCCTCGAGCGGCTCTCGCCGCAGGCGGCGCGGGCGCTCGCGCTCGGCGGCGCGATCGGGGCGCGGCGCGCCTACGAGCTCGGCCTGGTGGACCAGCTCGCCGAGCCCGAGGAGCTCGAGCGGCTGCTGCGGTCGGCGCTCAAGCAGATCCTGCGGCTCCACCCCGAGGGACCGCGCGAGCTGAAGCAGCTCTGCGCGCGCCAGGCGCGGCTCCCGCTCGCGGAGGCGCTGGCGCTCGGCGCCGAGCACACCGCGGCGGCGCTCGCCGACGAGGGGCGCGCGCGGGCGCTGCGTGGCTTCCTCGAGGGCGAGCCGCTGCCCTGGTTCGAGAGGTATCGCCCGGGAGTCACCCATGAGTGAGCGGGTCCGCCTGGAGCGCGCCGAGGACGGCGTCACCGTGCTGCGGCTCTGCGACGAGGCCGAGCGCAACACCTTCTACGAGGCGTTCGTCGACGAGCTCCTCGCGCGCCTGGACGAGCTCGCCCGCGACCCCGAGGTGCGGGTCTGCGTCCTCGCCGGGCTCCCGGAGGTCTTCTGCGGCGGGGCGCACCGGGGCCTCCTCCTCTCGCTCGCCGAGGGGACCATGGCGCCCGCCGACATCGTCCTCTCCAAGCGCGTCCTCGACCTGCCCGTCCCCACCATCGCGGCGATGGAGGGGCACGCGGTGGGAGGCGGGCTCGCGCTCGGGCTCTGCTGCGACGTCATCGTCCTCGCGCGCGAGAGCCGCTACGGCTGCAGCTTCATGAACCTCGGCTTCACGCCGGGGATGGGGATCACCCGGCTCCTGCCCGAGGCGGTCGGCGAGCAGCTCGCCGCCGAGCTGATGTTCGCGGGCGAGATGGTCAAGGGCGCGCGCTTCGAGCGCTGCCCGGGGGTGAACCACGTGCTGCCGCGCGCCGAGGTGATGCCGCGGGCGCTCGCGCTGGCGCGGCGGATCGCGGAGAAGCCGCGCTTCGCGCTCGAGCTCCTCAAGCGACACCTCTCGACGGGGAGGCGGCAGCGCTTCGAGGAGGCGCGCGTCAGCGAGGCGGCCATGCACCAGGTCTGCTTCGCGCGGCCGGAGACGGCGGAGCGGATCCGCGAGGCCTATGTCAGGCCCGAGCCAGGGAGCAGGTGATGCGGAACGACTACACGAACAAGGCCGTGCTGATCACGGGCGGCACCAAGGGGATCGGCCTGGCGACCGGGCTCGCCTTCGGCCGCGTCGGCGCCCACGTCTACCTGACCCACCGCTGGGGCTCGGCCGACGAGGACGCGGTGCGCCGCGCCTTCGCCGAGGTGGGCGCGCTGGCGCCGGTCATCGTCGAGGCGGACGCCTCGAAGGACGACGAGACGAGGGCGCTGCTCGAGGCGATCCACGCCGAGCACCAGACCCTCGAGGTGGTGGTCTCCAACGTCTGCGTGGTGCCTACCGTCAGCGGGATCGAGGACCTCTCCAAGCGCGCGCTGCTGAAGAGCCTCGAGTACTCCGCCTGGCCCTTCGTCTCGCACCTGAAGCTGACGAAGAAGGTCTTCGGGCGCTACCCGCGCTACGCGATCGGCAGCTCCAGCGACGGCCCCGACCACTACTACCAGGGCTACGAGTACGTGGCGCTCGCCAAGGCGGTGATGGAGGTCTTCTGCCGCTACCTCCAGCGCCACCTCCTGCGCGAGGACGTGCGCCTCAACATGGTGCGGACGCGCAACGTCATCACCGAGTCCGCGCTGGCGATCCACGGCGCCGACTACCCCGAGTTCGTCCGCCGCTTCGGCGGCGACGCGCACTTCATCGAGGCGAGCGAGGTCGCCGACACCGTCCTCGCGCTCTGCAGCGGGCTCCTCGACGCCCTCGCGGGGCAGGTGATCACCGTCGATAACGGCGGCGCGTTCGCCGACAACCTGATGCGGGTCTACCGCCAGCGCGAGCGCTTCGGGTTGTGATCTCCGAGGACCATGACCGTTGACCAGCCGACCAGCTCCGAGAGGCCAATGAGGTGGCGCGTGGGGCGCCGCGGGAGGGCGCCGCTGCCCTATCCCGGAGCGTCCCAGGGACGCGAGGACCGGCGCCCCCATGGCCCCGCCCCGAGCCGACCGCAGCGGGCGGTGAGGTGGTGGTCCGCACGGCGTTCGCCCGCGAGGGAGCGAGGGGTGGGGAGGGGCCCGCGAGCGGGGGTCCCCGCGCGCCACCGGTCGTTGATCTATCGGAGTGACCACGAGTGAGGAGAGGATGATGGCGACTCTGCTGAAGAACGACCTCCACGGCAAGGCGGTGCTGATCACCGGCGGCACCAAGGGGATCGGCCTGGCGACCGCGCTCGCCTTCGCGCGCGAGGGGGCGCACCTCTACCTGACCCACAAGTGGGGGTCGGCGGACGAGGACGCGCTGCGGCGCAGCTTCGCCGAGCTGGGCGCGCCGGCGCCCGTCATCCTGGAGGCCGACGCCGCGGTGGAGGAGGACGCCGAGCGGGTGGTGGAGACGATCCAGCGGGACCACGACCGGGTCGAGGTCTTCCTCAGCAACGTCTCCTTCGCCCAGGTGGTGAGCGAGGGCCTCGACAGCTACACCAAGCGCGCCCTCTCCACCAGCCTCGGCTACAGCGCCTGGCCCTTCGTCGGCTACCTGCAGCAGATCAAGAAGACCCTGGGGCGCTACCCGCGCTACGTGCTCGGCTCCTCCTGCGACGGGCCCGACACGTACTACCCGGGCTACGACTTCGTGGCGGCCTCGAAGGAGGTGATGGAGGTGCTCTGCCGTTACCTGGCGGTCCACCTCCTCGAGGAGGACGTGCGGGTCAACATCCTCCGCTCGCGGCCGATCTCGACCGACTCGCTGCGCGCGACCTTCGGCGAGGAGTACGAGCCGTTCCTGAAAAAGTACTTCGGCGACGAGTACTTCATCACCGCCGAGGAGTTCGCCGACGCCGTCCTCGCCCTCTGCAGCGGGCTGATGGACGCGGTCTCCGGTCAGGTGATTCTGCTTGATAGGGGCGTCGGCTTTTGCGATAACCTCATGCGTCTTTTCGAGGAACGAGCGCAGTTCGGGCTCTGATCGTCGGTCCCGACAGACCACAGGGCCCTGCGCTCTGCAGAGGCAGCAGACCATTAGGAGGCGTGAATGGTCACCAGAGATGAGATCTTGGGCATCGTCAAGAAGCACTTGATGGATAATGTGGAGGACCTCGAGGAGTCCTCCATCGATCCGAACAAGTCGATGAAGGAGATGGGCGCGAACAGCCTCGACATCGTCGAGGTGGTCTCCTGCGCGATGCGTGACCTGAAGGTGAAGGTCCCGCGGTCGGAGCTCGCCCAGCTGACCAACATGAACGGGCTGGTCGACCTGCTCTTCAAGGTCGCCACCGAGAAGCAGGCCCAGGCGTAGCTCAGCAGCGCAGTGCAGGGTCCGGCAGCAGCTGGACCCCGAGCGGCGTGAGTCCTCGCCGCTAGCCCGCGGAAGCGGACGGCCGTCAGCCAAGGAGAGGGGCAGTGGACTACTTCCGTCAAAAGCACGTGGTCATCACGGGGGGCTCGAGCGGGATCGGGCTCGCCGCGGCGAAGCTGCTGCGCGAGGCCGGCGCTCACGTCACCCTGGTCGCGCGGAACGAGGAGCGGCTGGCGGCGGCGCAAAAGGAGCTGGAGCGGTACGGGGGCCTCGAGCTGCACGCGGTGCGGCTCGACGTCGGCGACCCGCAGGCGGTCACCGCGGCCGTGGGGCAGCTCAGCTGGCGGCCGGTCGACATGCTGATCAACAACGCCGGCGTGGTGATGCCGGGGCACTTCCTCGAGCTCCCGCAGGGGCAGTTCGAGGAGATGATGCGCATCAACTTCATGGGCGCCGTGCAGATGACCCGCGCGCTGCTGCCGCCCATGATCGAGCGCGGCGAGGGCCACGTGGCCTTCGTCTCCTCGCTGGCCGGCCTGATGGGCATCTTCGGCTACACCGCCTACTCGGCGAGCAAGTTCGCGCTGCGCGGGTTCGCCGAGGCGCTCCGCTGCGAGGTCAGGCCGAAGAAGATCCACGTCTCCGTCTGCTATCCGCCTGACACCGACACGCCGCAGCACACCTTCGAGCAGCAGTACCAGCCGCCGGAGGCGAAGGCGATCGCGGGCAACGCGAAGTGCCTCTCGGCCGACGAGGTGGCGCGCAAGCTCCTGCAGGGCATGGCGGCCAAGCGGTTCCATATCGTGCCGGGCGGCTCGGCGCGCTTCGCCGACGTGGCGTACCGGCTCTTTCCGGGCATGGTGCGCTCGATGTTCGACAGCGACGTCCGCAAGGCGATGGCGAAGAGCCAGCCCGCGTCGTAGCGCTGCGGCCCTCCTTCGCTGATTCAGAGCAGCGGGCAGCTCCGCTCTTCGTGCTCAGCCAACGAGCCGGAACGAGTCCATCACCTTGAGGAACAGGTCCAGGTCCTCGGGTCGGATGGGCGAGGTGCCCCAGCTCGAGAGAAGCACGAGGAAGAAGCACCCCTCCGCGTAAGGTCGCGCCGTGACGAGCTGCCAGACATGTGAGACGGGGTCCTCGGGCAGCAGCTCCTCCGCGCTCCCGTCCAGACGGCGCTTCGCCAGCCTGCGGTCGAGCACCAGGCGCCGCTGAGGGCCGGTGCGGAGCTCTTCCAGCTGCAGCTCGGCGGCGGCGAGCACCAGCAGGCCGTCCATGCCTGCCCAGAGGGCGAGCCACTCCTCCTCGGAGGCTGCTGCCGGGGCCTGAGGACAGAGCCAGCGGACCGAGACGCGCAGGGACGGGCGCACGGCGAGGAGGATCTCCTCCATGCTCGTCGAGGGGCCTGTCACCGTCCAGTCGGGGAACGGGAGCGCGAGCTGCAGGCGCTTCGGTACGCTGCGGAGCAAGGTGAACTTGTTCTGGACGACGGACTGAAAGGCGGTGATATCGACTGGCATCTTGCCTCCGAGCTCTGCACGACCCGCGCGACCAGCATAGCGGGTTTCTTGAACGTCGTCACAGTCGCACCGAAGACGCGGAGGAGCGGCCGTTGAGCGGGGCCGGGTTTCGTGCTAGGAGGCGAGGTCCGTGCGAGAGCGAGGGAGAGGAGACCGATGGCCTTCTGGATCATCCTGGTCGTGCTGCTGGTGGGGTGGGTGGCCGTGAACCTGCCGCGTCGCCGCCCCGACGGCGAGCTGGTGCCAGGCATCCACCCCTACCGCAAGATGCTCGCCTTCATGATGCCTGGCCGCAACGAGTCGGTCGTCTACTACGACGACTACGTCAAGGCGGACAGGCTCCTCGCCTACCTCGAGAGGACCGAGCAGGCCTTCCACGTCGACATGATCCACTGCCTGGTGAAGGCCGCCGCGATCGGGCTGCACACGAACCCGCGCATGAACCAGTTCGTCGCGGGCAAGCGCCTCTACGCGCGCAACCACGTCGCCATCACCTTCTCGATGAAGCGCAGGAAGGGCGACAAGGAGGCCAAGCTCGCGGCGGTCAAGCTCCGCATCGGCGCCGAGGAGAGCTTCGAGCAGCTCAGCAAGCGGATCAACGAGCGGATGGGCCTCGAGCGCTCCGAGGCGAAGACCTACACCGACAAGGAGCTCGGGTTCATGACCCGGCTCCCGCGGCCGATCCTCAGCCTCTGCCTGCGCGTCGCCCGCTGGGCCGACTACCACAACCTGCTGCCCGCGAGCTTCATCGAGAACGACGGCTTCTTCACCTCGATGTTCATCGCCAACCTGGGCAGCGTCGGCATGGCCGCCGCCTTCCACCACCTCTACGAGTACGGCACCTGCCCGCTCTTCCTGATGGTGGGCCAGATCGAGGAGCGGCCGATGGTGGTGGGCGGCGTGGTGGTGCCGGTCAAGACGCTGCACCTGCGCTGGAGCTACGACGAGCGGATCGACGACGGCCTCACCTCCAAGTACGGCATGCAGGCGGTGAAGGACGCGCTCGAGGATCCGGAGCGGTACTTCGGGACGTACGAGCCCGCGACAGCTCCGGCTCCCGAGCCCGCGCCGCCGGCGACCCCGGCGCCCTCGGCCGCGCCGTCGAGCTCCGGCTCGGGGGTGCTGCAGCCACCGGGCGGAGGATCCTCCTCGATTCCATGACCGCTCGCTTCCGGCGCGCTTGCGCGAGCGGGGTCCCCGCGCGCCGCCAGGTCATCGATACAGGCAATGCTGGGCTCAGCGCGGAGGAGGCGGCGCGGTGATCTCCCCGAAGCGCAGCGCGAAGCTCCCCAGCGTCCGCCCGGCGAGGTAGGCGCAGGCGAGGTAGGGCAGCAGCCCCTGCAGGGTGACCCCGAAGGCGAGCGTCAGCGGCGGCAGCAGCCAGCGCCCGGCGGCGATCGCGGCCAGCCAGAAGAGCATGCCCGCGTCGAAGCCGGCGTAGCGCCGCTTGAGGATGGTCGCCTGCACGTAGCTCCCGGTGATGCGGAAGGAGAGGAAGACGACGGCCAGGCTGAAGCCGTAGCGATCGAGGGCGCCGCCCACGTAGAGGCCGGAGAGCGCGCCGCCGAGGAGGACGAAGGGCAGGTGGTAGAGGACGAGCCCGCGGAGCCGGGCGTAGTAGAAGAAGTTCAGCCGGAGCTGGGTCGCGATCGCGACGCAGCCGACGACGGTGAAGGTGAGGTGCACGTTGCGCGAGAGCGGGTCGACGAGGAGGAGCGCGATCGCGAGCGTCACGTAGCCGACGGCGATGCCGACCTGCGCGTCGACGCCGGTCGTGTTCGGGTGCACGAACTTGCCGCTGTGGTGGTAGAGGATGAGCTGGGCGTTGTAGATCATCGCGTTGGTCACGTGGACCGCGGCGGTCAGCCAGGGGTCGAGCTGCAGCGCGGCGGTCATCCCCAGCGTCACCAGCGGCACGTTGATGGCGTCGAGCCAGTGGTCCATCATCTCGCCGAGCTTGCTGCACTGGCCGGTCTTGCGCGCCTGCATCCCGTCGAGGCAGTCGCCGACCACGCCGACGAAGGTGCCGAGGCCCGCCCCGCAGAGCGCCAGGGTGCGCCCGAGCGGCGAGAGGTAGACCGAGACGCAGGCGAGGAGGTTCGTCACCCAGGCCGCGAAGTGGGTGGTGAGCGAGATCGCGTTCGGCCGCACGCTGCGCGGGATGCGGGCGAGGAGCGGCTGGCAGACGTAGCGGAGGACCCGCTCCTCCAGCCTGCCGCAGCCCGTCGCCGTGAACCCGCCGTCGGCCATGGCCCTCGCCCTCAGCTCGCGTAGAGCGGCGCGATCCCGAGCTCGCGCAGCGTCTCGGCCATCGCCCCCACGAACGCGCGCATGTCGTCGGGGGTGATGGCGCCCATGTTGGCCAGGCGGAAGGTCGCCTGGTTCGCGCCTTTGCCCGGGTAGATGGTGAACCCCTTGGCGTAGAGGCGGTCGTGCATCGCCTCGAAGCTGTAGCGCGGGTGGTCCGGCTCCAGGTAGGCCGTGAGGATGCGCGAGAGCTGGGCCTCGGGCAGCAGCCGCCGGAAGCCGAGCTCGCGCACGCCGCCGTCGAGGGCCTCCCAGCACGCGCGGTAGCGGCGGGCGCGGCCGCCCGGCCCCTCGGCGAAGTACTCGGTCAGCGCCTGCTCGAGCGCGTAGAGGATCTGCACCGGCGGCGTATAGCGCATCTGGCCGTGCTTCTCGAGGAACTCGTGCTGGCCGGCGAGGCTGAGGTAGAGCGAGCGCCCGGGGATCGGGCGCAGCGCCTGCAGCCGGTCGCGGCGGCAGATGACGAAGCTGAGCCCGGCCATCCCCTGGATGCACTTGTTCGCGCTGGAGCAGAGGTAGTCGGCGCCGAGCTCCTCGACCTTGAAGGAGAGGCCGGCGTAGCTCGACATGGCGTCGACGATCAGCTCGGCCCCGTGCGCCCGGCAGGCGGCGCCGAGCTCGGCGACCGGGTTCAGCATGCCGGTCGAGGTCTCGTGGTGGACGACCGCGCAGTGCGTGTAGCGCCGCGTGGCGAGCCGGGCCTCGAGGCGCGGCACGTCGGGGTAGCCGCCGACGCCGAAGGCCTCCACGTCGTGGGGGATGCCGTAGGCGAGGGCGATCTCCTTCATCCGCTCGCCGTAGGCGCCGTTCTCGACGATCAGGAGGCGCCCCTCGGCCGGCACCGCGCTCGAGATCGCGGCCTCGACGGCGGCGGTGCCCGAGCCGGTGATCATCACCGCCTGGTAGCCCTCGCCCTCGTGGACCACGCG
>JAKLHH010000163.1 GCA_022710245.1 Myxococcota bacterium | reverse complement strand
CGGGCTGGGGTATCATCGGGCGCCCCCAAGGCCACAGGGAGCCCGCATGAGCCAGGACCCGCGCCGCCTCGCCTTCGTCAAGGCCCTGATCGCCGCTGCCTGGGCGGACGGCGAGCTGTCCCCGCAGGAGATCAAGACGCTCTCCTATTACCTCCAGCGTCTCCAGGTCGACGACGCGGAGTACGAGCAGCTGCGACCGCTCCTGCAGCAGAGCCTCGATCTCACCCAGGCCCGCCAGCTCCTCGAGGAGCAGCTGCGCGTGCTCTCCTCCGCCGAGGACCGGCGCACGCTGGTGGCCGCGGTCGAGGACCTGCTGGTCGTCGATGATCGGCTGGTCCCCTCGGAGGCGGCGTTCCTGCGCGAAGTGCGCGAGCTGACCAGCAACGTCCCCACCGCGCAGCTCTTCGTCTCGCGGCTGCGCGCGCTCTGGTCGCGTCCGCCCGGGAGCGCCTCGCCGGGCCCGGCCGGGCGCGGCGAGGTGGAGCAGTTCGTCCAGAAGCGGCTCCTCGAGCACTTCAGAGGCCGCGTCGCGCTGGCGCGGGCGCGGGCCGGCGACGCCGTCGAGGACGGCGTGCCCGACGCCGATCTCTATCGCGCGGTGATCACCGCCGGGCTGCTGACGCAGGTGGCGCAGGTCGACCAGGGCCTCTGTCCGGCCGAGGAGCAGCAGCTGATGCAGCTGCTCTCCGTGGGAGGCAAGGTGCCGCGGCCCGACCTCGAGGTGATCGTGACGGCGTTCTCCGACGGGACCCTGATCGGCCTCGACCTGGGGACGCTGGTCCGCGAGTACAGTCAGCTCGCCAGCGAGGAGGAGAGCGCGCTGATCCTCGATGGGCTCTTCCTCGTCGCCGCGGCCGATGGGGAGCTGCAGGAGCGCGAGGTGCACGTGATCCGGCAGATCGCCCAGGGAGCCGGGTTCGCGGAGGACTCCTTCCTGGCTGCCTGGGAGCGGTGCCGGCGACGGATGGCGGACGGCTGGAACTAGCCCCAAGACAAGCGCATCTCGCCTGCTGCGGCGGGCGATACCGTCGGCGATGCGGCGTCGCACCTCCTCGGCGTACCGCAAAGTACGCCTTCGTCGGCGCTCCTTGCCTCCCCTCGGTCTCCCCCGCCTCGCTACGGCTCATGCGCTTGTCTTGGGACTAGCCCCAGACCACCTTGCGGGTCGACTCCAGATCGTACGCGAGCGTGAGGTCGCGCTGCGCCTCGGCGGCGAGGGGCACCTCCCAGCGCAGGTGCCCGTGCTCGTCGGACCGGGCGCCAGGCGTGGTGTCCTTCTCCAGGATCTTCACCCGGACCTCCTCCACCTCGGACACGGGCACGCGCTCGATGACCTGCACCGTCTGCGGCTCGCGGCCGAGGTTGGAGAGGTAGAGGCGCACCCGCGTGTGCCGGCGCGCGCCGCGCCCGAAGGAGAGCTGCTCGTCCTCGTCGTCGACGCGCCGCGAGACCTGCAGCTCGTCGAGCGACCCCCAGCCGAGCTCGAAGCGCTCGCCCGGCGCCACGAACCCGACCAGGGTGCGGCCTGCGAAGCCTCCGCCCCGGATCAGCGCGACCGGCCCGGCGAGGATCGGCCCGCGCCCCGCGTTGAGCTGGCGCGAGCGCAGCACGACCTGCTGCGAGACCTCGGGGTAGCAGACGCGGTCGAGCTCGACCGACGCCGTGAAGGTGTCGAGCTCGAAGAGGTGGGCGCGCCCGTCGGCGGGGACGCTGACCGGTCGCGGTAGCTCGAAGCGTCGCACCTCGCCGCCGTCGTCGACGCCGGGCACCAGCGCGACCGCTGTCTCGCCGGCCGGCGAGAGCACCGCGATCTCCTCGTCGCGCGACTCCACCTGCACGCTGGAGAGCTCTGCCTCGCTCTTGGCGCGGAGCCGGAGCTGGTCCTCCTCGAGGAGCGGGAGCTTGCCGCCGAGGGCCGGCCGGGCGGTGGAGAGGCAGAGGCGAACCTCGCTCCAGTCCTCGCCGGTGGCTTGCCAGACCATGCCGCCCAGCGCGAAGCGGAGCTGACCGCTCGCCTGGAGCTCGGCCTGGTGCGCCGGTCGCCAGAGGGCGCAGGGGACCAGGTACTCCCAGCTCACCTCGCAGCGGCCGCCCTCGCCCTCCACCTCGAGCACGGCCTCCAGGTTCCCCCAGTAGGCGGAGGTCGGGGTCAGGGCGAGGAGCTGCCGCTCGCCGAGCTGCTCGAGGCGCTCCGCCAGATCGTCGCAGGCCTCGCGCTCGCGGCGCGCTGCCTCGGAGGCCGCCGCGAGTCGCTCCTCGAGGCGCTGCACCCCGCGCTCCCACTCGCCGCTCGCCACGCCGCGGCCCGCCTCGGCGCAGGCCACGCCGAGGAGCTCGGAGCGGCAGCGCTCGAGCGTGCGCTCCTCGGCCTCGGCCGCGCGCTGCCGATCGTGGTGGGAGAGGTACTCATCGTAGAGGCGCTCCACCTCGGCCGCGAGCTCTCGCTCGAGCTCGGGCCGGGCGGCTCGCACCGTCGCGTGGCGCCTCAGGGCCACGTGGCGGAGTCGCGCCGGCCCCGTCACCGCGCCGCGCAGCGTGCGATCCACGACGAGCGGCGAGATGCGCGGGGCGCGGAGCAGGTGCGCGCCTGGCTGGAGCTCGACGCGCGCGGTGCGGCGCACCTGCGCGCGGTCCTCGAGCACGGTGACGCGATCGACGGGCGCGGACACCACGACCGGCTTGAGGCCCGGCTCGGCGTGACTCATGGCGCTCTCCTTCGCAGACGGGAGGTCGCTCATCACGCCCTCCTCCCGCCGCCGACCAGCTCGCTCCTGGTGGGCAGCGCGATCTGGTACCGCAGCACGCAGCGCTCGCGCCGCTTCGGCGCCAGCCGCAGCGTCCAGCGGCGGCCGCCGCGGACCGGGTGGCCGCGCTCCTTCTGCTCGTAGGCCTCGGCGGGCGGCGTCTCGTCGCCGGGCTTGATCTCGACCTTGCGGTCGTCGCTGACCGGGAGCCGCTCGAGGACCTCCAGGATCGCCTCGCGGGGAAGGTGCGACTCGACCTCGATCACGATCTCCTCGTCGTAGAGCGTGCGCCCTCCGAGGAGGCCGCCCTCGCGCTGGCTGTGGTGGACGTTCCGCGCGACCTTGATCGCCGGCTCCACCCCGAGGCTCGCCTCGATGGTGCCGCCGCTCGCCGTGGTGCGGAGCTGCGAGGTGACAAGGAAGTCACCCTGCCAGAAGACGTCGAGCGGCCCGGCGAGGAGCGGACGCCCGAGCGGGTTCGTCATCGCCGCGACGCGGAAGACGGTGGGCTCCACCAGCGGGAGAGCGCGGTGCAGCAGGCGGATCGGGAGCTCGGCGCGGAGCACGGTGATGCGCCGGAGCTGTCCGTCCGAGGGCGCCGGGCTGGAGAGGCGGGTCGGGTAGCGATAGGCGAAGTGCCCCGCGCTCTCCTCGACGGAGATCACCCCCGCCGGGAGGTCGAGGCAGTCGAGCTCGGCGAGGCCGTGCCCGCGGTGAAACTCGGCCAGGTCGAGGCGCGTCGCCAGCTCGGGGTCGGTGCCGGCCGCGAGCGCCTCGCCAGGCAGCGCCGGCCGCAGCGCGCCGCGGCTGGCCTCGTCGGGGCCGGCGAGCACCAGCGCGCCGTAGGCGAGGAGCTCGTCGGTGGGCGCGCCGCTCGGCGCGCGGGCGCGCCGCTCCTTGGCGACCTTGGCGCCGAGGGCGCCGCCGGCCCCCCGCGGCGCCTCCTCGGGCCACTCCTTCTTCGCCTGCTCCTCGGCCGGGGCTTGTGCGGCGAACCCGCTGGGCGCCTGGCGCAACATCATGGCGGCTGTGGACGGTGGAGGCGCCGCGGGCATCTCCAGGGGGGGGGCCGGCCGGTCAGCGGCCCCCTCGTCCATGCGCCTCGACCTCGCGCGCAAGGCCTCGATGACGTGCGCGGGCATCTCCGAGCTGTTGAAGTGGCCGGCGCCGTCGCTGTCGGGCGCGGGGGTGTAGTCGACCGAGGGCTCCTCGGCCTGTTCCACCTCGCCGAGATCGAGGCTGCGTGTCGTGGTCCGCAGGTCGTCCTGCGCCAGCGGCACACGCTCGGTGGTCTGGTCGCTCGCGCGCTGGAGGAGCGCGGTCGGCGCGGACGCCGAGTGCAGACCCAGCGCGCCGCGACCGGGTAGCTCCAGCGCGGGGAGCGCCGCGGCGGGCGGCGGAGGCGGCCGGTCGCGATCGTAGTCGCGGAACAGGGTGGCCAGGTCCTCGGGGAGCGGCCGCCACGCGGGGCGGTGCTCGGGCGGGCGCGCGCGGCCGATGCGCCAGGCCGGCAGGCGCGGCAGAGCCGCCGAGCGCGCGAGGTCGGCGGTCGAGAGCGCCACCGGCACCGCCGACCAGTCCTCGCCCGTGCGCTGCGCGAGGAGCGCGCTCATCACCAGCTCGGCGCGCTCGCCCCCCTGGTCCACGTGGAGCTCGTAGGTCGGGTACCAGCGCGCGCCGGGGACCTGGTAGGTGAGCTCGAGCTCCTGCGGGCCCGCCGGCGGTGGGTCGATGGTCAGGCGCAGCACCTTGGCGATCTCCGGCGCCCGCCTCGCCTCGCCGGAGAGGAGCTCGAGGCGCTCGCTGGCTGCGCGCAGCGCCTCGCCGAGCTCGCGCAGGCGCCGCTCGAGCTCGCGCGCCTCGTCCTGGTGGCGCCGCGCCAGCCGCTGCCCGCTCTCGACCAGCGCCAGCCAGGCCGGGGCCGGCTCGCCCGCGAAGCGCGGCTGGTCGGCCTGCCGCGGCGTCGGCGGGAGCTGCGGCCGCAGTCGGAGCTCCTCCTCGGAGCGCTGCGCGAGCTGCGCGCGGCGGAGCTCGAGCGCGGTCACCTCGCGGCGCAGGCGCTTGACCTCCTCCGCCTCGGGCACCGAGGCCTGGGCCGCGCCGCCCTCGAGCGCGAGGCCGAGGTGGAGGTCGACCACGCGGCTCTCGCCCGGCGGGTCGAGCCGGGCGCGCGGCGAGCTGTCGACGAGCCCGAGCGGGAGGCCGCGGAGCTCGACGACGAGCGGCCCGGGGCCAGCCGGCGCGGGGAGCGGGGCGCGGCGGGTGATGATGGCGCTGGTGCGGAAGATCTCGACCGCGGTGATGGGAGCGTTCAGGATCTGTGCAGCGCCCATGGACTCTCCTCGGCAGCGGGAGCCGCGAGCATAGCGCAGGTGCGCGGCGACGAGAATCCCCTTGACCTCCCGCCGCCGGGTTGCTGCACTTGAGCCTCAGCAGGAGGCCAGCCGGTGAGAATCCTCTACGGAGTCGTTGGCGAGGGCATGGGGCACGCGACCCGCAGCCGCGTCATCCTGAACCATCTGGTGAAGCAGGGTCACGAGCTGAAGATCGTCGTCTCTGGCCGCGCGCACGCCTACCTCTCGAAGTACTTCCTCGACGTCGTCGAGATCGAGGGGCTGCACATGGTCTACGAGAAGGACTCGGTGGACCGCAGCCGCACCGCCTGGGAGTTCATCAAGGGGCTCCCCTCGATGCTGACGAAGAACTTCGAGGAGTTCATCAAGGTCGGCGAGGGCTTCAACCCCACCGCGGTGATCTCGGACTTCGAGAGCTTCGCCTACGCCTACGGGAAGTTCCACGACATCCCGGTGGTCTCCATCGACAACATGCAGATCCTCAACCGCTGCTCGCTCGACGTGGAGATCCCGGAGCGGTACGAGGACGACTTCCAGATCGCCAAGGGGATCGTCAAGAGCAAGCTCCCCGGCTGCTACCACTACCTGATCACCACCTTCTTCTTCCCGCCCATCCGCAAGGAGCGCACCGCGCTCTTCCCGCCGATCCTGCGGCCGGAGATCTTCGAGGCGAAGCCGAGCCTCGGCGATCACCTCCTCATCTACCAGACCTCGACGACGAACGACGAGCTCCTCCGCATCCTGCGCGAGGTCGACGTGCCCTGCCGCGTCTACGGTTTCCGCCGCAACGAGGACCTCGGCAAGATCCAGCTCCGCGACTTCTCCGAGGACGGCTTCATCGCCGACCTGGCGAGCTGCCGCGGCGTGCTGGCGACGGGCGGGTTCTCGCTGATGGGCGAGGCGGTCTTCCTCGGCAAGCCGCTCCTCTCGGTGCCCGTGCGCAAGCAGTTCGAGCAGGTGCTCAACTCGCTCTACCTGGAGAAGCTCGGCTACGGGGAGTTCCACGACGTGCTCACCGCCGAGGCGCTGCGCGGGTTCATCGGCAAGCTCGACGCCTACGCCGAGTCGCTCAAGGCGCACAAGCAGGACGGCAACAAGCTCATCCTTGGCCACCTCGACCGGCTCCTGCAGGACGTCGAGGACGGGATCACCGGGTAGCTTCCCAAGCTGAGGAGATCGGGCCGCGCGGTCAAGCCACAGAGCAGCTACCGCGCGAAGGGCCGCACGCCCACCGTGCCGTAGACCGCGGCAGCGTCGTAGAGCACGCCCGCCTTGATCACGGTCACCACGCGGCGCACGTCGCTGATGCGGGCGAGCGGGTCACCGTCGACGAGGATCAGGTCGGCGTCCTTGCCGGCGGCGATCGACCCGGTCTGCCCGTCGCGGCGCATCACCCGCGCGGCGCCCAGCGTGGCGAGCCGGAGCACCTCGCCCGCGGGGATCCCTGCCAGGGCGTAGAGCTCGAGCTCGCGGTGCAGCCAGAAGCCGGAGACGCCGTCGGTGCCCGGGACGATGGGCACGCCCGCCTCGTGGAGCTTCCTGAGGAAGGCGAGCATCACCGCGAAGGCCCGCCTGTAGAGCGCGTCCTTCGCGCCCGGCGCGTCGAGGCCCCCGGCGAGGAAGCCGCGCGCGACGACCGGCGGCAGGCGGCTCGCGACCGCCGCCACCGTCGGGTCCATGGCCCCCGGCCGGGCGAGGTAGAGGTTCTCGAAGGTGACCATGGTCGGGTCGATCACCGTCTTCCTCTCGCGGAGGAGCGCGATGAAGTCGGTGACGGGCTTCGAGCCGAGGTCGAGCGCGGGCGCCCGCTCGCCGGGGAGGGTGAAGCGGACCAGCGTCCGCGTGTCGGTGGTGCGGTCGGCGAAGAGCTGCAGCATCACCTGGTTGATGTGCTGGAGCTCGTCGTAGCCGGCGCGCACGGCGTCCGCGGCGAGCATGCGGTAGGGGACGTGGCCGGAGACGCGGAGGCCGCGGGCGTGCGCGGCGCGAGCGAGGGGCGCCACCAGCGAGGGCTCGATGGAGTTGTAGAACTTGAACTGCTGGTAGCCGTTGCCCGCGTAGAACTCGAGCGCCCTCAGCCCCTCGGCCTCGGTGCGGATGTTGAAGCGGGTCGCCATCGAGGAGGGGCCGACGCCCTCGACCAGCCCGGCGCGCAGGACGCGAGGGCCGAGCGCCTCGCCGGCGTCGATGCGCCGGAGCTGATCGAGGAGCGTGTCGTGGTCGTTCGTCATGTCGCGGACGGTGGTCACCCCGGCGGCGAGGTTGAGCGGCCCGTCGGAGGCGCCCAGGTGCACGTGCATGTCCCAGAGCCCGGGCAGGAGCGCCTTGCCGGCGGCGTCGATCACTACGGCTCCGGCGGGCGGCGCCAGCCGGGTGGACAGTCCCACCGCCTCGATGCGGCCGGCCTTGACGATCACGGTGTGGTCGGTGAGCCAGCGGCCCCGCTCGACGTCGAGGACGCGCGCGTGGACCAGCGCGAGCCCCGCGGCCGGCGGGCGCCGGGCGACGCGGGCGGCGTCGCGGCCGTCGCGCACGGCCTGCAGCTTCTTCTGGATCTCGACGAGCGGGCTGACGGCGTCCTCCCAGCCCTCGGGCACGACGGAGAGCCAGGGGTCCACCAGCCCGAAGAAGCCGCGGTCGTCGTCGAGCCAGACCCGCGTGGGCAGGACATCGAGCCCGCTCACGGCGTAGACGGTGAGGTGGCGGCCGCGCAGGGTCGTCTCGCCCTCCTTCTCGACGGTGACCTCCCCCTGCGGCAGCAGCGGGAGGCGGCCGCCGGCGCGGAGGGCGGCGGCGGTGAGGAGCCCGGTCGCCTGGGGCAGCGGCGAGATGGGCAGGTAGAACGCCGGGCCCGGCAGCCGGCGCTCGCCGGCCTCGGCGTGGCTCTTCCAGCGGGCGAGGTGGGCGTCGTCGACGGTGAACCGCTCGCGCAGGGTGACGCCCATCGTGTCGGTGCCGGAGACCTCGAGCGCGACGAGGAGCCCGTCGCCGCTCACCTCGAGGCGCGCGTGGACGGTGGGCCCGCGGCCGTTGTTGACGTAGGCGTGGTCCACCCGCTGCTCGCCGCCCGGCGCGCGGGTCACCACCGAGGCACCGCACGGCCGGCCCTGGCAGACCACGCGGTAGCGCAGAGCCCCGACCGGCGCGGCGCTCCGCGCGGGCGGCCTCGGCGCGCAGGAGGCGAGGGCGCAGCAGGAACAGATCATATAGGAGAGGAGGGCGCGGCTCATGCGCCGGACTCTACGCCTGGCGGCGGTGGCGCGTCATCAGGGCTGCGAACAAATTCGCCCCCTATCGCGGAGCCTCCGAAGGAGGCGAGCAGGGCGAATTAAGGAGGCGAGCAGGGCGAATTGTGGCGGTCTCATGTGCGGAGCGGCGGCGACCAACAAAAAAGCCCGACCGGATTGCTCCGGCCGGGCTCTGGCAGAACGAATTACTCTACCCCGTGGGGTCGAGAGGCCTGGGCCTACTCCTCGTCCTTCTTGGCCTTCTTGGCCTTCTTCTCGACCTTCTTCTTCTCGACCTTCTTCTTCTCGACCTTCTTCTTCTCGACCTTCTTGGGCTCCTTCTTGGCCGGGGTCTCGTCGCCCGCGGCGTCGTCCTTCTTGGCGGCCTTCTTGGCCGGCTTCTTCGCCGCCTTCTTGGCGGGCTCGCCCTCGGCGCGGGCGAGGGTCGGGAGGGCGACGACCGCGAAAGCGGCCATGACGAGCGACGCGATGAGCTTCTTCATGAATGGTCTCCTTTTCGGGCGGCTCGGCGGCCGCGTTCATTGCGTTTGCACCCGATTGGACGGGGCCTTGCGACCGTTATTCACGCGCTCCGCTTTTTTTTCGTGTTGCCCCTTGATCTGCACGTGATCCTGCTTACTTGGTGCGGCGCCTCCGGCCGCCGAAAAGAAAGTTGACGCGGTTCCGAGCGGCGTGTCAGGTGAAGGAGCGATGCGGCACCACGTCCTCCTCGTCTCGCTCGACGCGCTCCGGGCCGACCGGGTCGGCTGCTGCGGCGGGACCGCGGGTCTGACCCCGCGCCTTGACGAGATCGCGCGCGAGTCCGTGGTCTTCCGCGATGCTAGCTCGCCCGCGACCTGGACCCTTCCCGCGCACATCAGCCTGCTCTCGGGCCTCGAGCCGCCGGTCCACGGATGCCTCAGCGGCCGCCACCGCTATCCGCCCGAGACGCTGCCGTTTCCGCTCCTCTTCGAGCTCCTGGCCGAGGTGGGCCACGCGCCGCTGGCCGTGACGGGCGGCGGCTACATGGCGCCGGAGTTTGGCTTCGGCCGCGGCGCGCCGCGCTACCTGCAGATCACGCCGCTGCCAGAGGCGACCGAGGCGCTCCTCGACCACCTCGCCGCTCACGAGCGGTGCTTCGCGCTCTGGCACACGTTCCTCGTCCATGACTACCCGCGGCTCGAGGCGCACCCCTTCGCGCTCGAGCGGGCGCGGCGGCGTGACCCGGACTACCGCGGGCTCTTCCCGACGGACCGCGACTTCCACGGGCTGATCGCGGCGCTCACCGTGGGCGGCGAGCCCGGCCCGGGCGAGCGTGACCTCGCCTTTGTGCGTGACGTCTACGACGCCACCGTGCAGTCGCTCGACTACTCGATCGGCCTCCTCGTGGACGGGCTGCGCGCGCGCGGCCTCTGGGATGCCACGACGCTGGTCCTCACCGCCGACCACGGCGAGAGCCTCGGCGAGCTGCACGACGGGCGCCGCTCCTTCGGCCACAACGGCGCCCCCTACCGCGAGCAGGCGCAGGTCCCGCTCCTCATCAGGCCGGCGCCGGCGCTGCGCGAGGTGCTGCCGCCCGGCGTCGTCGAGGAGGCGGTCTCGCTGATCGACGTGGCGCCGACGCTGCTCGAGCTCTGCGGCGTGCCCTGCGATCGCGAGCGGATGGACGGGCGCTCGCTGGTCGAGCTGCGGGCGGGGCAGGTGGCGGCCTTCGAGACGCGACGCCTGGTGCTGCACAGCTGCGAGGAGCCGGGAGATCGCTACCTCGACCCGCGCCTGCTCGGCACCGGGCTCCGCTGGGGAGAGCTGAAGGTCATCTACGACCACCGCCGCCGCTGCGTGCGGGAGGTTTATCGTCTTGACCGCGACCCCGCCGAGGTGCAGAACCGCCTCGGCGACGTGCCGCCGGCCGAGCTCCGGCGCGTGGAGGCGGCGCTCGAGGCCGAGCGCGACCGCGCGGCGCGGCGCGCGCACCGCCCGCCCGCGCTCCCCATCGAGGAGCCCGGCCTGGTCGACCGCCTGAAGCAGCTCGGGTACCTGGAGTGAGCGTGATGAGCGAGGCCC
>JAKLHH010000162.1 GCA_022710245.1 Myxococcota bacterium | reverse complement strand
CAGATGAGAGCGCTGTGCAGCCTCGGGCTGCTCCTCGCGGCCTGCTCTGGCCCGGCGCTACGGGTCGACCCGGCGCTGCTCGGCACCCACGACGTCCTCGACGAGCGCACCGACACCTTCCGCGTCGAGCGCGAGCCAGGCGGCGGCTATCGCCTGAGCGCCGAAGTGGAGGTCGCGGTCACCATCCTCTCCGAGCGCGGCGCCGAGCAGGTGGACTACGTCGTCGCCGAGCCCTTCCACACCACCGTCGAGGAGCTCCGCGCCTTCGTCGACGGCGAGCGCCTCCCCGCCGACCAGATCGTCACCACCTATCCTCAGGACGACGTCTTCCTGGCCGACACCCGGGTGCACGTGCTCCGCTTCGGCAACCTGCGGCCCGGCCAGCGCATCAGCTACCGGTACCGGCAGCGCTACCGCGATCTCGCCTTCGCGCCGCTCCTCGTGGTGCCGAACGTGGACCAGGTGAAGCGCCGCGAGGCCGTCTTCCTCCACCCACCGGAGGTGCGCGTCGACTTCGACCTCTTCTTCCCGGCCCAGGCGCTGATCCCGGTGATCGAGCGCGGCGAGACGCGCACCGTGCTGCGCTTCAGCGACGTCCCCCGCCGCCGGCGGCTCGGCTACTTCCGCTTCGAGGAGCTGCAGGCGGTCGTGCGCCCCTCGCTGAGCGTGGGGGGGCGGCCGCTCCACCCCGTCTCGGCGGACGCGCTGGTGCGCTGGCACGCGGGCCTGGTCGGCGCACCTCCCGCCCTGGAACCGACGCAGCGAGCGCTGCTCAGCTCCCTCA
Source organism: Myxococcota bacterium (assembly GCA_022710245.1). The sequence goes on along the minus strand of JAKLHH010000162.1, from coordinate 9,666 downwards.
CCGCCGGCGCCACCACCCCGCGCGCGCGGGTGAAGGCGATCTATGACTACGTCCGCCGCGAGGTCCGCTACCTGGCCGACGAGCGCAGCCTCGGCAGCATCGTGCCGCGCCCCGCGCCGCTCGTCCTCCAGCGCCTCTATGGCGACTGCAAGGACAAGGCGTTCCTGGTCGCGCGCCTCGCCGCCGAGCTCGGGGTGCGGGTGGACCCGGTGCTGGTCGCGGTTCGTCCCCGCACGGAGCTGACGGGCGGGGTCCACATCGCGATGTACGACCACGTGATCGCCTCCTACGTCGAGGGCGGTGAGCGGACCTTCCTCGACCCGACCTGCACCTCCTGCGCGCTCGGCAGCTTGCCGGAGATGGACGTCAGCGCGGAGGCGCTGATCCTGGATCCCGCGTCGCCGCGTCGCCTCCGGCTGCCGGCACCACGGCCGCGCCCCGCGCTGGAGCTGGAGGTCGAGGTCGCCGTCGAGGCGCTGCAGCGAGGCCGCGCCCAGCTGCTGCTCCGCGGAGAGGCGCTCCGGCGCCTCGTCGAGCAGCGGCGTCGAGGCGAGCAGGAGCAGGGGCTGGCCGAGCTCGTGACGGGGGTGGAGCAGCGCCTGCGCGGTCTGCGGCTGCAGCGGCTGGCGGTGCGCAGCGTCGACGAGGAGCAGGCCGTCGTCACCGCGACCGCCGACCTCAGCCACTTCGTCACCCGGAGCGACGCGCGGCTCTACCTGCCGCTGGCCCCCTTCGGCGTCCTCGAGGGTGGGCTCCTCGAGCGCGCGCGCGATCCCTACCCGATCTTCCTCGAGCGCCGCGACCTCCTCGAGCTCCGCTTGCGCCTCTCCGCGCCCGGCTACCGCGTCGCGACGCCGCCCGCGCTGGCGCTGGAGGCGCCGGGCGTCGCCGAGTACAGGGCCGAGCTGACCGCGCAGGGCAGCCAGCTCCTCCTCAGCTTTCGCTACCTCGAGCACCTGCGCCGCCTCGCGGGAGCGCAGCGCGCCAGCTACCTCGAGCTCGCCCGGCGCTACCTGGCCGCGCGGCGCCAGATGATCGTCCTCGAGAAGGAGGGGCCATGAGAGTCTGTCGCCTGGGTTGCGCCACGCTGGTCGTGTTCCTCGTCGCCGGCGCGCTCGGCGGGTGCGCGTCGCGCCTCTTCCCCCTCCCGGCCATCGATCTCCCCGCGCTGGAGCAGGCACGGGCGCGCTCGGAAGCGCTCCTCCGGCAGCACGCGGGCTTCCCCGCGGTGCTGCTCCTCCACGAGCGCACGGTCGAGCACGAGGTGATGCCGGGCTCGGGCTACTGGACGCTGCACGAGACCTGGGTTCGCCGTCACCTCGTCCTCGACCACCACGCCAGCGAGGCGGTGAACTTCCAGCTGAGGCTGCAGCCGCCTCACCAGCTGATCCAGGCTGACCTCCTCGTGCTGCCGCCGGCCGGACCGCCGCGTCGCTACGGCCGCGCTGATCTGGTGCGGCAGGAGCTCGCGAAGGGCGAGGTGAGCTACCGCTTCGCCTACCCGGCTGTCACGCGGGGCACGATCATCGAGGAGCACGTCGAGCTGAACAGCGGTGACCAGCTGCGGCAGCTGATCACCACGCACCTGGCGCCGGTCCAGTTCTCCTGGCCCTGCCTGCTGGCGCGCCTCAACTTCGCCCTCCCCGAGCGGTGGGGCCTGCGGCTGAAGCGGCTCGGCGCCGACGCACCCCTGTCGGTGCAGGTCGACGCGCGCGGGGACAAGCGCGTGATCCGCTATGAGAGGCGAGACGTGCCGGGGCTGCGGCGCGAGCCCTTCCGTCCCTACGACCGCGAGGACGGCGCCTACGCCCACTTCCTCTTGACCTCTGCCTCGACCAGCCGGCGGGCCTACTACGGGCCGACCGACTGGGCCGCGCTTGGCAAGCGGGTCGCCGACGAGCTCTCATACGCTGACCCACTCCTCTCCTCCCGGGTCAGCGACACCGCCCGCCGGCTGACGGCTGGCCTCGCGGAGCCTGGGCGGCGGATGCAGGCGGTCCTGGCGCATGTGCAGCAAACGATCCGGGCGAGCGAGGCGGGCGAGGGCAAGGACTTCGCCGATGTGCTGAAGTCGGGCCACGGCTCGCCCCGCCAGATCGCCGGGCTGACGGTGAGCTTGCTCCGCCGGGCGGGGATCAAGGCGGAGCTGGTGCTGATCCACTCGGCCAGGGGCGGCACCTTCGACGAGCGCTTCATCAGCCTCGCCGAGCTGGACACCCCGGGCGTCCTCGTCGAGCTGATGGGGCGGCCGGTGCTAGTGCTGCCTCACCTGCCGCGCCTGCCGATCGGCCTGATCCCGCCCGAGCTGCAGGGACGGCCCGCGCTGCGCATCGACACGAAGGGGTTCGCGGGGTTTCTCACCACGCCGGTGCTCGACGCCTCGCACGATCAGCAGGACACCCGCGTCGAGGTGCGGATCACAGGGGAGGGGGTCGAGGTCCTCGACGAGCGCACGCTGCGAGGGCTCGCCGCCTACCGTGAGCGCGAGCGGCTGCGGAAGCTGCGGCCGGACGAACGCGAGCGGAGGCTCCGCGAGGAGCTCTCCTGCGCGGACAGCGGCGTCGCGCTGAAGTCAGCGGAGGTGGTCGGCCTGGAGGAGCGGGACCGGCCGCTGCTGTTGCGCTGGCGCTTCGCGGGCGACGCGCTGCTCACCCGCGCACCGGGGGAGGCGGTCCTGCGCACCGCCTGCCTGCTGACCCCACGCCGCCGCGGGAGCGGCAGCGCCACTGGCCGCCGCACACGCCCGGTCCACGTCCACCGCGACGAGCGGACGACGCAGCTGCTCGAGGTCCGCGCGCCGACGACGTGGACCCTGAGGACTCCCGGCGAGCGGGTGCAGCTGAGGAACGCCTTCGGCGAGGCCGAGGCTCAGGTGGAGTCGAGCCCCGGGCATGTCCTCTTCCGGGCGACCGCGACGCTCAGGCGCGGCGAGCACCCGGCCCAGGACTACTCGCTGCTCCAGGAGCTCCTGCGCGCTCGCAGGGCGCGGCTCCCCGCGGTGGTCTTCAAGATCGAGTAGCAAGCTCAGACCCGGAACCCCACCGAGAGGTCGGCGCTCCAGAGGCTGCTGCCGACCAGGCCGAGCTCCCCCGAGGCCGTGACGAAGAACCAGCGACGCAGCTGCAGGCGCACGCCCGCCCGCGCCGCGAAGCCGAAGCCGACCGTGCGGTAGTTCGCCGGGCTCCCGTCGACGGTGAGGTCGGTGGAGTCCCAGTGGACGGCGCCGACCAGATCGAGGAAGGGCGCCACCGGGCCGAAGCCGTGCTCGTAGCCGAGCCCGAAGCGGAGCTCGTAGGGCCTGAGGCCCTGCACCATCACCTGGCGCTGCTGTCCGTCGACGAGGTAGCCGCGCACCGTGTCGCGGCTGTTGAAGACCGAGAAGGGCAGGTCGAGCCCGACCAGCATGCGGACGTGGCTGACGACGAGGCGGAGGTCGTAGCGAAGCCCGAAGACGTTGGTCCGATCGTAGGGCGCCTGGGCGAAGGCGTCGGCGAGGTTCGAGCTGCCCGGGCCGTGATCGTAGACGAAGGCGCGGTCCTTGAACGAGCGCTGCCCGGCGAGGAAGCCGAAGCTGAGCTCGAAGTGATCGCCGGCGGCGCGGTTCTCGTCGGGCGTGGTGAGGCGCTCGGCGCGCGCGAGGGAGGGGACGGCGAGGAGCAGCAGCGGGGCGGTGAGGGTGAGGACGAGTCTACGCATGGAGCCTCCCGAGGCTAAGTTAGTTGGTGTGAGCTGAAGCACTGACGGTGCCAGGCGCGGGCTCGTCTGCTCCTCGAGAGTTAGCGGAGGCGTGGGCTGTGGCAGGGGTGTGACACTGTCGCCAGAAAGCGACGGGTGCGTCATGTTCTTCGCGGTGACGGGGGCGAGGTGAGTCAGCTCTTGCGCAGCACCGCGAACCAGCTCCGCTCGAGCGCGTCGAGGATGCGCTGGAACGGCTCGGCCGGCGTCGTCGCCTGGCGATCTCCGTGCTCGGGGAAGCTGAGGCCGTAGGAGCGGCCGCTACGGCGGCGCACGATCGCCTTCACCACCACCCGCGCGCCTCCCAGGCAGAGCTCCACGTCGAGCGGCGAGCCGAGCTCGAGGTCCGGATCGCCGCCCTCGGGGAACTCGACGCCCATCCCGCCCAGGCTGATGTCGATCGCCTGCGGCGCGAGGGTCGGCGTGTGCCGCGACATCGCGCGCACCACCAGGCCGCTCGCCGGGGGCACGGCCAGCCGGACAGCGCGGCGGAGGTCGCTCCCCACCGCGTGAGTCGGTCCGGCCACGACGAGCCGGGCGGCGCACGTGCCGTCGCCAGCCAGGTGGTCGCGGACCCGCGCGACGAAGAGCCAGCTGCGCCCCGCGTAGGTGAAGGAGACGCAGGCGAACTGCCCGGCGGCGAGCTCGGCGGGCTCGCGCAGCTCGAGCGCGAGATCACCGTTCGCGGCGCCGTCGGCGAAGCGGGCGGGGTAAGCGGCAGCTGCCTCGACCGGGGCCACCACCGCGGGGACGCGCCGGCGCCGGCACTCCTCGAGCGCGGTCGCCAGCGGACCGGCGGTGAGGATCAGGCGGGCGGAGCCACGGATCGGGGCATCGTCGCTGGGGTGAGCGCTGCTCGGCATGGGTCACGACATCTTCAGTGAGGCTCCTCGAACGCTAGCACGCGAGGGGTCGGCGGCGCCAGCGAGGGGTGTGCCGGTCTGCGACGCGGCTCAGCCACCCTCGAGCGGTGGGGGCATCACGATCACCTGCAGGGTGCCGCCGCCGGTGAGGACGCGCTCGAGGTTCCGGCCGTAGACCACGTTCTGGCCCTCGAAGAGGACGGTGACGGTGGGGAGCGGGACGCCGTCCGGCCAGAAGAGCTCCTCGGTGAGCGCGGGCCCGTTCGCCGCCATGATGGCGCGGACCACGTCACGCACCGTGGCCCCGGCCGGGAGCGAGAGCTCCTCCTGGCGCTTCTCGGCCAGCGCCTGGATGGCGCCGAAGTAGAGCACCTTGACGCGCACGTGGGACGGCTCGGGCCCGGCCATGCTGGCTCCTGTCTCGTCTCCTCCAGTATGCGCGGCCGGGGGCGGCGCGGCCACGGCGGCGCGGCCACGGCGTGGCTACGGCAGCTCGAGCTCGCGACGGATCTCGAGGTACTCGGGGCTCCACTCGGCGCCCAGCGCCACGCGCAGGCTGAGGCGCACCTCCTCGATCGCGCGCTCGGGTCCGCTGTCGGCCTCGAAGATCCAGTAGGTCGGCGGTCGCTCCGGACAGGGGTGCACGGCGAGCACGCGCCGGACGCGCAGCCCCTCGGCCGCGAGCGCTGCCTCGGCTCGCGCGCGCGAGGCGGCCAGGCCATCCATCAGCAGCACCGCCGCGCCGTCGGGTGCCAGGTGCCGCGCGGCGGCCGCCGCGTACTCCTCGACGCCGCCTCGCAGCTCGAAGCGCGCCGCGGCGCGCGCCGGGTCGCGCGGCAGCACGCCGCTCCCCGAAGGCTTGAAGGGCGGCGCGCCGGTCACCAGCTGGAAGGGCGGCTGGCCGGCGAGGACGGCCGGCTCGCGGAGGTCTCCGAGCAGGGGCTGGTAGCGATCCTCGAGCTGGTTCAGCCGTGCGTTGCGGCGCGCGAGCGCGTGGCTCTCGGCGACCGCCTCGACGCCGACCACGCGGCAGCGTAGGCAGCGCTGGAGGAGGAGCAGCGCCGCCGTGCCCTTGCCGCTGCCGAGGTCGAGCACGCGCTCCGCGGCGGGACGCGCCCGCGCTCCCGCCCAGGCGAGGAGCCCGTCGTCCGAGGCGGCGCGGTGGCCATGGCGCCGCTGCAGCAGCCAGAGCCGCTCGCTCAGACGGTCGAGCGTCTCCTCGGGGCCGGGCTCGAGCGTCGGGTCGGTCTCCAGCGTGCGGCGCAGCTCCTCCTCGGTCATGCGGGTGATTCGAGCACCGCCGTCGCGGCAGGTCAACGCTCGGGACGCGGTCAAGCAGTCAACGCGCGGCACGCGACGCTGGCGCGGACGCCGGCGAGGGGCGCGTGGCGAAGACGAGGCTGGGGACCTCGACGCGGCCTCCCACACCGAGGAGCGTGCGCAGCTCGCCGTGGCTGGAGCGAGGGGCCTCCACCCTGCGGAGCGTCAGCTCCTGCTCCAGGGCCAGGCCGTCGGCGCGGGTCCAGCGCGCGCTGGCGTGGCCGAGCGCGTTGCGGACCTGCCGGTCCTCGAGGGTGGTACGCAGCACCCAGCCCGCGGGCCAGCGCAGGGAGAAGCGGCGGTGCACCCGTCGCGCCTGATGGAGGTGCACCTCCTGCCGGCGTGGCCCCTCGGCCTGGGCACGCGAAGAGAGGAGCCCCTCGGTGCGCAGGATCGCCGTGTCGCCGGCGAGCGCCAGGTGGCGTGGCGCCCGGTAGCTGAGCGCGATCTCGAGCGCGCTGGCATACCTCCGCAGCCGGGTCGAGGAGAGCTCCAGCCCGTCGGCGCGAAGGCGCGCGCGGAGGCCCTCGACGAAGGCGTCACGGCCGAGGCGGTCGAGCTCGCGGCGCATGCGGTACGACTCGAGGCCGGAGTAGCGCTGCGTCTCCTCGATCGTCACCTCTCCGCTCGCCTGCAGCCGCACCGACGTGGTCAGCTCCACCCTCCCGTCGTCGGGCCCGAAGGAGGGCGTCTTGACGGTCCCGAGGTAGCCCTCGGTGTCGAAGCAGAGCGCCGGGCGTCCCTGCAGCGCGCCGGGGAGCAGCCCGGGCGGCAGGAAGCGCCGGTGCGGGAGCGCGACGAAGCCAGGCGCGTCGCGGAGCCGCAGCGCCGGCACCCAGCCCTCGGGCAGCGCGACGAACCTGGGGTCGAAGCGGCCCATCGTCTCCGGGTGGATGAAGAGGAACTCCGTCGCGATCCCGAGCTCCTTGAGCAGTCGCATGGCGAGCGCCGTGATCTGGAGCGCACCGCCCTTGCCGTCCCGCAGCACATCCTCGACGTCGCGCTGCTCGTCGCCGTCGTCGAGCTTGAGCGCGCGCTGCAGGTGGGAGATCACCGCGGTCGCCCGGGCGAGCGCGTCACCCTGGAGCGCGGCGAGCCCGCGCGCGGTGGCCAGCAGCCGCAGCGGGAGCGCGGGGTCGAGCGCGTCGAGCGTCTGGCGGAACGCGTCCCCCAGCTCGCTCCAGGTGGCCGGCGCCCAGTGCGCCGCGGTCCCCACCCGCACGCGGCCCAGCGCGACCGCCAGGTAGGGCTGGTCCTCGCGCGGGAAAGGCGCGAAGCGCTCGCGCTCTCGCGCGGGCAGGTCCCGGGCCTCCCAGAGGAGCACGCGGGTGTCCTCGCGGAGCTCTCTCGCCGGCGTGCCGTTCGGGAGCCCGGTCACCTTCACCTGCAGAGGCCACGCGTCCGGGTAGGCGAAGATCACGCGCCGGTGCAGACACGGCCAGCAGAGCGCGAGCAGGGTGTTGAAGCCCTGGGCGCTGCTCGCCGCCTGATCACCGTGATCGAGGTCGACGCGCGTCTCGATCAGCGTGCCGCGCCGCACCGCAGGGTAGGCGAGCTTGTAGGAGACCGCGCCGCCGCCGAGATCCTGCCGGATCAGGTCCTCCTTCGCGTAGCGCCGCGGCTCGCCCTCCGGCGGCACCACGACGAGGTCGGCGGCCGCGAGCTGTGCGTCCTGGACGACGAGCTGGAAGCTGGTCGCCTCGGCGCTGTGCTCGTCGAGCACGAGGTGGCGGCGGATCGATGTGTGGTGCAGCGTCCAGTAGCTGCCGCCGGGCAGCAGCGCGTGCTCGAGCACGTCCTCGGCGAGGAGCGAGACCAGCGCCGAGCCGGCGAAGCGCCGCTGGAGCTCGGCGACCCGGCCGCGCTCGCCGAGGAGGTCTTGCAGGCTGGCCGGCTGGTAGGGGACGCGCCGCACCACCGAGACGCAGCCGGAGGCGAGCGTCGCCAGGGCGAGCGCCAGGAAGAGCCCGGCGTGGGCAGTGACTCTCGCGGTGCAGTGCATGGTCCCCCTCTCTGTCATGGTCCCCCTCTCTGCCATGGTCCCCCTCTCTGCCATGGTCTCTCTCACCTCCAGGGCGCGCAGGATAGCACACCGGCGCCGGGATCCCGCTGGCCCGCCGAGGAAGGAGCGCGAGGAGATCGTGGGCTACGCGGGAGGGTCCTTCGCTGCCAGCGCGCGCCGCATGGTGCGCACCGCGCAGAGCGGGCCGCACATGGTGCAGGTGTCCTCCTCGCGGGGGCGCGACTCCGCGCGGAAGCGACGGGCGCGCTCGGGGTCGAGCGCGAGCGCGAACATGCGCTCCCAGTCGAGCGCCTGGCGGGCGCGGCTCATGCGGTCGTCCCACTCGGCCGCGCCGGGGAGGCCCTTGGCGAGGTCGCCGACGTGGGCCGCGATGCGCGAGGCCATGATCCCCTCGCGGACGTCCTCGCAGGTGGGCAGGCGCAGGTGCTCGGCGGGGGTGACGTAGCAGAGGAAGTCGGCGCCGGCGGCGGCCGCGATCGCGCCGCCGATCGCGCTGGTGATGTGATCGTGCCCCGGCGCGACGTCGGTGACGAGCGGCCCTAGGACATAGAAGGGCGCGCCGTGGCAGAGCCGCTTGGCGAGGAGCACGTTCGCGGCGATCTGCGGGAGCGGCATGTGACCGGGCCCCTCGATCATCACCTGCACGCCCCGCGCCCAGGCGCGCCGGGTCAGCTCGCCGAGCGTGACGAGCTCGGCGACCTGCACCGCGTCGGTGGCGTCGTGCAGGCAGCCCGGGCGGCCGGCGTCGCCGAGGCTGATCACCACGTCGTGCGCCGCGCAGAGCTCGAGCAGCCGGTCGAACTGCGCGAAGAACGGGTTCTCCTCGCCGGTGGCCGCCATCCAGGCGAAGAGGAGCGAGCCGCCGCGGGAGACCAGGCTCATGATGCGGTCGCTCTCGCGCAGGCGCGCCGCGTGCTCGCGAGTCAGCCCGGCGTGGATGGTGAGGAAGTCGACGCCGTCCTCGGCGTGGCGCTCGGCGGCGCGGAGCCAGTCGTCGGCGGTGAGCGAGGCGAGCTCGCGGCCGGTGGCGAGGACGTCGTAGGCGGGCACGGTGCCGACCGGCACGCCGGCGCGCTCGAGGAGCAGGCGGCGGAAGTCGCGGGTGTCACCCTCGCAGGAGAGATCCATGATGGCGTCCGCGCCGAGGGTGAGCGCGCGCTCCACCTTGGCGAGCTCCAGCGCCACGTCGGCGTGGTCGCGGGAGACGCCGAGGTTCACGTTGACCTTGGTGCGCAGCCCCTCGCCGACCCCGACGGCCTGGAGCGCGCGGTGCGCCGGGTTGGCGGGGATGACGACGCGCCCCTCGGCCACGCGGCGGCGCAGCGCCTCGGGCTCGACGCGCTCGTCGGCCGCGACCTTCTCCACCTGCGCGGTGATGAGGCCCGCGCGTGCTGCCTGCAGCTGGGTCTGGACCTGGATCGGCATTGGACTCCTCCCTGCGCTGGCATTACCCAGATCAGGTTCAAAGGGTCTGCGAGCCGGGCTCGCACTCTCAGCCCCTCGAAGGGGCTCCCCTGGTTATGGCGACTGGGCGTGGTGTAGCACGGAGGCAGGAGCCGGGCAAAGCCCTTGTCCTCCGCGCGGCAGCTTCACCCGGCTGGGCGGCGAGGTCGGCACCATCGTCGACGTGGACTTCCTCACCGGGCGTTGAGCTGGGTACCGGGCGTTTCAGCCTTCGCGCGCCACCTGCCGCGCGCTATCGTCGCCTGATGGATGACTCACCCG
>JAKLHH010000161.1 GCA_022710245.1 Myxococcota bacterium | reverse complement strand
GGCCTCGCGCCCCGAGTCGCGCTAGCCTGACCCGAGTCAGGCTGAGCCGATGCCCACCGACGCGCCGCCGAGCCCTCAGAGCAGCCACCTCGGTCCCTACCGGATCGTGCGGCGCCTCGCCGTCGGCGGGATGGCCGAGGTCTTCGAGGCGCAGCGCGAGGGCGCCGCGGAGCTCGTGGTGCTCAAGGTGCTGCTCCCGCAGCACGCGGCGGACCCCGAGTTCGTCGCCATGCTCGCCGACGAGGCGCGCCTCACCGCCCAGCTCGCGCACCCGAACCTGGTGCGCGTCCTCGACGTCGGCGAGGGCTACCTGGCGCTGGAGCGCGTCGACGGGCCCACCCTCGCGCAGCTCCTGCGCCACCACGGCCGCGAGGGCGGCCTGCCGCCCGGGCTGGCGCTGCTGATCGCCGAGCGGCTCCTCGAGGCGCTCGCCTACCTGCACGGCCTGCGCGGCGAGGACGGCCGCTCGCTCGAGATCGTGCACCGCGACCTCTCCCCGGGGAACGTGCTCGTCTCCCGCCGCGGCGAGGTCAAGCTCGGCGACTTCGGCATCGCGCGCCACACGCTGCGCAGCGCGCGCACCCGCACCGGCGTCATCAAGGGGACCGTGCAGTACATGGCCCCCGAGCAGGTCGCCGGCGGCGGCGAGACCGATCGGCGCACCGACCTCTACGGCGTCGGGCTGCTCCTCTTCGAGCTGCTGACAGGGCGCCCCTTCATCGACGCCGAGCGCGAGGTGGACCTGCTGCGCCGGGCGGAGAACCCGCCCTGGCGCGCGCCCTCGACGCTCAGGCCCGAGCTCGACGCGCGCCTCGACCGGCTCCTGCGGCCGGCGCTCGCGCGCTTCCCCGAGGAGCGCTACGCCGAGGCGGCGAGCTTCCTCGCGGCGGTGCGCTCGCTGCGCGAGGCGCTGGCCCCGACGGAGCCCGCGGCGCTCGAGGCGGAGCTCGGGCAGCTGGCGGCGGGGGCGGGGGACGCGGCCGCCGCTGCCGTCGCCTCGGCGAGCGCGCCGACCATCGCCTCGCCGCCGCCCCTCGAGCGGGGCACTCGCCGGGCCGGGGCGCGGGCCTCCTGGCGACGGCCGCTCGTCCTCGGGCTCGGCGCGCTGCTCGCGGCCGGGGCCGGGCTCGCGGCCTGGCAGCTCACGCGCAGCGAAGGGCCAGCCGGGCAGGGGCAAGGCAGCGGGAGCGCGAGCGGCCTGGCGAGGTCCGGCACCGCGTCAGCGCCGCTCGAGGCGCGCGCGGCCGTGCCCGCCGACGCGGGCGCGGACCGGACGGCGCTGGCGAGCTCCCACGGCGCGGACGCGCGAGCGGACGCGAAGCGCAAGCGGCCGCCGCGGACGCCGGCGAAGGTGCCCGCGGCGCGCCCCGACGCGCGCGTGCAGGCGGGCACTCCGGCCGCGGAGCCCGTGGCGCCGCTCCGCAAGCGGCTCGAGGCGGCGCTCGCTGCGCTCCGCGGCCGCGGCGTCCTCGAGGAGGACCTCGCCAGCGAGCCGCGCCGCCGGCTGCACGAGCTCCGCGTGCGCCTCACCGCCGGCGAGACGGCCGCCGCGCGCCCTCTCCTCGAGGCGGTCGAGCGTGTCCTCGGGGCGGTCAGCGTGGACCGGGCGCTCGTCGAGGCGAAGGCCAAGCGCGTCGACGCGCTCCTGCGCGGTCGCCCCGCGGCCGGTGCGCTCCGCGAGCGCGCGAGCACGGCCCTGCAGGAGCTGATGGACGGGCGCTACGTCGAGGCGAACCGGATCCTGAACCAGATCCTCCGCCTCGCCGGGAGGTGACCTTCTATGCGCTGCAGCAGTGACCGTCCACGCCACGATCGGGTCTTGACTCGCGGTGCGCCGTGACAGCGACACGGTGCGCCCGCAATCTGGAGCTGGAGCGCGCCATCCTCGACGCGCTCGAGGACGACTCGGGCTACCTCGTCTACGGAGACTGGCTCTCGATGCAGGGCGACCCGCGCGGCGAGCTGGTCACGCTCCAGCAGCAGCGCGCGTTGCGACCGGATGACCAGGACCTCATCGAGGCGGAGCGGGCGCTGCTGCAGCAGTACGCCAGGCACCTGTTCGGCGACGCCGCCAAGCACCTCGCGCGCTTCGCCGTGACCTGGCGGCTGGGCTTCACCGAGTCGCTGCGGGTCTTCGACGAGAGCCGAGCCACCCGCGGTGCCCTCCAGGTCGCCGCGCCGCTGCTGGCGCACCCCTCCTGCGCCTTTCTCCGCTACCTCTCCATCGGAGCGCTCTCTGACGGCCGTGACAAGGGGTGGCGGGCCCTGGTCGCGCAGCCCTGGCCCCCGTCGCTGCGCGAGCTGCTCATCGAGGCGGATCTGCGGTCCGCCGAGCTGAAGCTGCTCCGCGAGCGGCTGGAGCAGCTGACCGGCCTCTACCTTGGCAACGCTGCGCTCAACGACGGAGGCCCGGGCTCGACGCTCTCGCTCGGCGAACGCAACCTGCAGAGGCTACTCGCTCCCGGTCGGCTCCTGCCCCAGGTGCTCGAGCGCCGCTGGCCGCGCCTGCGCGAGCTGGCGCTCACCGGACGGGTGACGGCGCTTCGCGGGGACGTCGACCAGATCTTCCCGGCGCTGCGCACGCTGGTGTTGCCCGCGCTGGGGTCCGCCGCCGCGCCGCTCGTTCCCGAGGTGTTGCTCGCGCGCCTGGAGCGCGTCGAGTGGCTGCTCGGGTTCCCCAGCGAGGTGGACGATGACGCCCTGGCGCTGCTCGAACACGTGGCCAGCTGCTCACGCGCCAGCCTCGCTGTCGAGGGCCTCTCGGCGGCGGCGCGGCTGAGGGTGCAGCGCCTGCTCGGCTCGCGGCTGGAGCCCACGGTCGCCGATCTGGTTCCGGCGGTCGCCGAGGCTTGCCCGGAGGGCGAGCCGGCGCGCTCGCGGTTGCTCCGCTTCGCCGCTGCCCCGCGCGAGGGAGGCGCACAGCTGGCCGAGCTGTTGCGCTGTCCGAGCGCTGGACACGTGCTCTACAACACCGGCGCGAGGCTGCTGCTGAGCGGCCACCTGGAGCTCGGCAAGCCGCTGGCCAAGGCCGCCCTGGCGATGCCGGACCGGGAGTTCGCGGCCGAAGCCTGGTCGAACGCCGGCATCGCCTGCGAGCTGACGGGTGAGCTCGACGGCGCGGCGGCGATCTCGCGGGCTGGCCTGCAGCGCTACCCCAAGGACCCCAACCTCTACTCCACCCTGATCGCGTCGCTGCGCAAGAGCGGCCACCTGGACGAGTCGCTGGCCGAGGTGGAGCGCGCGCAGCGGTTCGCCTGGGGAGCGTCCGGCGAGGCAGAGGCCTGCCTCGATGACTGCATGGAGACGCTGCGCCAGGCCGATCGTGTCGGCGATGCCCTGGTGCTGTGCGCCGAGCGGAGCGGCGCGCGGCCGACGCCGCGGCTGCGCGCGCGCAGGGCGCTGCTGTGGCTGGCGGCAGGCAAGCAGGCGGCCGGCAGACGAGAGCTCGCGGCGGCGTCCCGGGCGGCCCACGCCGAGCCGACCCTCCACTATGCGCGCGCCGTGCTGTACGCCCACGACGGCGAGCTCGACTCCGCGCTCGAGGCGCTGCGTGAGGCCAGGGCGTCCGGGTACGGGGACTGGCACTTCGTGGCGCGCGATCCCGCGCTGGCACAGCTGCGCGAGCTGCCCGGCTTCAAGGAGCTCTCGACGCCAGCTCCCGGGACCTACGCAGCTCCCGGGACCTACGAGCACACCCCCGACCCCGCCTGGCACTTCTTCCCCGCCGCGCAGCCCCCGTAGCTCCCGTAGAGCCGGCAGTCGACCACGCAGCGGCCGAGCCCGGGGTCGCAGACCATCGACGACGGGCAGGTCTCCGGGCAGCCCTCGGGCAGGCAGGTGCGGGTCGCCTTGTCGCAGGTGAGCCCGGGCAGGCAGATCGTCCCGCCCTCGCTGCACCACTCGTGGCACGCGGGCTGGCAGGCGGCCTGCTGCGTGATCTCGCCGGCGACGCTGAAGCTGCTCGCGAAGGGCTGGTCGCCCGCCTGCATCGGGAGCTGGTCGAGGTAGCGGCCGGAGATGTCGCGGGCGCCGCTGGTGCCGCTGCCCGGCGCGTCGGTGGCGACCCGCACCTTGTAGCTCCCCTGGCCGAGCGGCCCGGGCAGCTTGATGCGCGCCACCGCCGGGTCCTCGATGCCGCCGAGGTGCGTCACCTCGACGACGCCCGGGATCGGGACCTCGCTCCCGCCCTCGATCTGCAGCAGGCGCACGACGCCCTTCTCGGTGAGCGAGTCGGTGATCATGTCCTTGGAGAAGATCACCGACACCTCGCCGAAGGTCTGCAGCATCTGCGCGCCGTCCCGCGGGTAGACCTGCGTCACCCGCGGCGGGAGGTAGAGCGCGCGCCGGTTGAAGTCCACCGCGAACTCCTGCAGCGCGCCGTCGCTGAAGCGCACGCTGCTCACCCCGCCGGCGGCGAAGTAGAGCTTGCCGTCCTGGCAGGTCGCCCCCGGCTTGCAGTCGCCGCCGCCGTCGATCATGACGTTGAGCGCGCCGAGCCCGAGGCCGCCGCGCTCGAGGCGGATCCGCGGCAGGTGGTCGAGCCCGCCGACACCGCGCTCGGTGACCAGGTCGGGCACGCCGTCGCCGTCGACGTCGACCAGCTTGAAGTCCGGGCCGAGCACGGGCGGCTCGGCGTAGAGGCCGGTCGGCGAGCCCACCGCGATGCGCACCGCGCGCAGCTCCTGGGCGAGCGCCACCGGGTCGTTGACGTTCGGGTTGGCGACGAGGACGAGGTCGATGGCCGTCTCGTCGCCGCAGGAGGCGAGCGCGAGGCCGAGCGCGGTCAGCGGCAGGAGGAGCGCGGGGCGCGAGGGCAGGTGTGGCATCGACGCTCGGTTGCAGCTCTCGCGAGCTACGGCTTCTTGTAGAGGGCCATGCAGGCGAGGAAGTCCGGCGTCTCGGTCCAGCCGCAGACCCCGTTCTTCGCCTCGCAGATCGCCTTAGTATAGCACTGGTAGTAGTCGGCCCACTCGCAGGTCGTGGGCTTGTCGACGGCGGCGCAGACGGTCCCGCTGCAGCCGGTCACCTTGCAGACCGGGGTCGTCGAGGGCGGGCAGCTCACCACCTCCCAGCCGCACTTGCCGTTCTGGAGCAGGCACTTGCCGGTCGGGCCGGCGATGGTCTTGCCGTCGGGGCAGACGTAGTTCGGCATGCCGAGCGCGGGGCCGCAGTCGTTCGGGCCGCAGGTGGTCGGCGGCGGGGCGGGGCAGGTGATCATCTCACGCTGGCAGGTGCCATTCGCCTGGCGCACGCACTGGCCGGGGCCGGCGACGGTCTGGCCGTCGGAGCAGAGGTAGTTCGGCATCCCCAGCAGCGGGCAGTCGCTGTCGGCGCAGGGCTGCAGGCCAGCCGGCGAGCAGGTCGGCTTGCACTCGCACCCGGGGCCCATGCAGGCCGGGCACGCGTTGAGGCCCCAGGCGCAGTCCTGGCGCGCCTTGCAGTCCTTCTCACCGAGGACGTCGCAGGTCTCGGGCGTCTTGGTCTGGCAGGAGGAGGGGCAGACCGGGCAGGGGGTGGGGCTATTCGGATCGCAGGCGATCGCCGGGCACATGAACTGGCCCCAGAGGCAGTCGGTGCGCGCGGCGCAGCTCTTCTCGTCGGTGAGCTCCTCGCAGAGGAGCGGCAGCTTGGGGATGCAGGTGGTCTCGCAGGTCTGCGAGCCGTTGGTGCTGGTGCCGTCCGAGCTCGCGGTGCCCTCGCCCGTGCACCAGAGGGTCTTCAGGCGGCACTCGGGGTTGAGGGCGCAGGTCTTCGAGCTGAGTTTCTGGCAGGGGACCTCGGGCGGGACCGAGCAGCTGGGGTCGCTGCAGATGGCCCAGCCCTCGGGCACCTCGCCGGCCGAGCCAAAGATCTGCACCTCGCCCGTGGCGAGGTTGCGGGCGGTGACGTCCGCGTCATCGACAGATCGACCGCAGGAGGCCACGAGGACGATGAGAACGAGGGCTGCAAGGTGTCGCATCGGGTTCATCCTGTTGAGTTCTGCCAGGGAGTAATGCACGACACACGCCACCGGCGAGCGACCGGTAAGCCGTTGAAACGACGGGCCCCGGCGAGGGGCTGTCACCCTGGCGAGCGGCGCGAGCGGGGGATCTGTCAAGCGGGGGCGACATCCCCACGGATCCTGTCGCACCGGCTTTACAGGTGCCCGGGTCCGCGGTGGACACCCAGCGTGGTGCCAGTGGACAATGGCCTGAAGGAGCGAGCACGCAGGATGCAGCAGGGCAGGGCACGCGGTGTGCAGAGGTGGGAGGGCATGCGCTCGCTCCGACTCGCCCTCCTGCTCGGCCTGACCCTGACCCTCGGCCTGCTCGCGGGCCCGGGCACTGCCTCGGCGAGGGGGCGGCCACGCGCTCGGGTCGCCCTGCTCCCGCTGGAGGCGATCAACCTCACCGCTGCCGAGGGGACGCGCTACCAGGCGCTGCTCGTCCGCGCGGTGCGGGCTCTCCCCGAGGTCGCCCTCGAGGAGCGGCAGGTGCCGGTGGCCGCGAACTGCGCCGCCGAGCTCACCTGCCTGCGCGACGTCGGCGCGCTCCTCGGGGTGGAGAAGCTCCTCGCGCTTCGCGTCGGGCGGCTCGGCGAGACCACGGTGGTGCGCCTGTCCGCCTTCGACGTCAGCCGCGGCGCGCGGCAGGGCACCTGGCAGGAGGTGCTGCGGCGCGGGGACGACGCGGCGGTGCTCGCCGCCGTCGAGCGGATCCTCGCTGGCCTCTTCCCGCGCACTGGGCCGCCGCCGCGCGCGCCCTGGTACACGCGCTGGTGGGTGTGGACGGCCGCCTCGGTGGTGGTCGCAGGGACGGTGACCGCGGTGGTCCTCGCGACGCGGCCCGGGCAGAGGGAGCCCGACGTCAGCATCAGGTTTCCCTGAGCGATCGGCGCTCGCGACGCGGCCTGCAGAGTGCCCGATCACGCCTCCGCGCTGATCTCGAGCTCGGGGTCTGCGGCCAGGGCCGATCCCTCCCGCGCGATCAGCGCTTGAGCGGCTTCGCCGGCTCGGCGACCAGCGCCTGGTAGAGCACCTGCGCGAGCTGGCGGTAGCCCAGACCGGTGAGGTGCACGCGGTCGCCCTGCGCGAGCGGCGGATCGGCGGAGAGCCAGCGCGTGATGCTGCCGGCGCCGCCCATCGCCGCGCGCTGGTCCCAGAACGCGCAGCCGCGCGCCCGTGCCAGGCGCCGCTCCTCGGCGACGATGACGGCGAGGTTCTCGGGGAGCTCCCAGCCGCCGCCGCGGCGCCAGTTGCCGCGGTCGGGCGGCCCGACGACGAGGCAGGCCGCGTGCGCCGGCGCGGTCCGGCGCAGGCGCGCGAGGACCTCGTCGAAGCTCTTGGCGAAGCTCGCCGCCGTCAAGCGATCGCTGTCCACCTCGTTCGTGCCGTAGGCGAGCACCACGAGGTCGGGCGCGAGGTGCGCGAGCTGCTCCTTCATCAGCGACTCGTTCCAGCCGAGCATCACCGAGGCGCGCGCGCCGTTGATGCCGAGCGTGTCGTAGACGACGCCGCGCTGGCCGCTCGCCAGGTCGGCCGCGAAGAGGCGCACCTCGCCGAGGCCGGCGCGCAGCTCGATCCGTCGCGTACGCGGTGGCAGCGGCACGTGGACGATGTCGGCCTCCTTCTCGCTGGCGACGGTGAAGACCCAGCGCAGGCGGCGCTCGGCGCTGCGCACCTCGAGGCGGCCACCGCCGGGCTGGCGCAGCAGGAAGAGGTCGACGGCGCGCACCTCGCGGGCGGCGGGCGCGGTGGAGGCGCCGCGGAGCTCGAGCCAGGCGCGGGTCTCGCGCAGCGAGTGGACCGAGATGCCGGCGACGCCGAAGAGGTCGTCGCGCGGGCGCGCGCGGCCGCGGCCGTACTTCGCCCACAGGCGCTCGGAGCGCCAGCCGCGCTCGGCGCCGGTCTTCACGCGGGCGTGGTAGTAGGTGGGCCAGGGCTTGCCGGGCAAGATGAGGCCAGGGCCGCCGTCGCCGTAGGCCTGCTGGAGCAGGCTGCGCAGCGTGCCGGTGAAGACGTCGCTGGCGACGTGCGAGTCGCCCCAGTGCGTGACGCGGACCCGCGTCCGCTTGCCGCGCCGGAGCTCCTGCAGGCGGGCGCGGAAGCCGGCGAGCGCGCGGCCTCCCTCGTCCTCGATCGGCACCGCCACGGCGAGCGAGGCCGGCGCGGTGGCGGGGCCGGTCACCGGCTTGCCGCCGTGAGCCGCGCGGCGCGAGGGGAGCGCGAGCGCGAGGAGCCCGAGGCCGAGCGAGGGGAGGAGCAAGCGCAGGTGGCGCGGCGGGGCTCGCATGCTTGCTGCAAGGCTTAGCAGAGCTGTGCGGGCGAGTCGAGGCGCGGGTTCTCACTTCTCGAGACCGCCTCCTCGAGCGCGGGTCGCCTCAGCGCGGGGTTGCGACACGCGTCGCGACTGGTGTTTACTCGAAGGTGATGCAGCTCGAGCGCGAGATGGTCGACGGGCAGCCCCCGACACCCGCTCCGGGATCAGCGCCCGCTCCGGGGTCAGCGCCTGCTCCGGGGTCAGCGCCTGCTCCGGGGTCAGCGCCTGCTCCGGGGTCAGCGCCCGCTCCGGGCCCGCTCGCTCCGAGCTCGGTGTCTGCCTCCTCGCCCGCGGCTCCGGTCGCGGCAGCCGGGGCGGCGTCGGGCAAGGAGCGTCACCCGCTCCTCTCCAAGCCCGCGCAGGCGCTCCTCTGGTTCTGGGTGCTCCTCGGCGCGCTGCTCCTCATCCCCTCGCCGCTGCGCAGCCGCCTCCTCGCGCGGCCGGCCAGCGAGGACGCGGCCGAGGCAGCGGCGGCGGCCGCCTCGCCGGGCGCGGTCCCCGGGGTCCCCGCGCGGCCCGTGCGCCTCGCGCAGCGCGGCGGCGTGCCGGCGGTCCCCTCGGGGGTCGAGCCGCTGCAGGATCCGCACGGCTCGATGGCCGCCTTCTACCGCGCGCTCGCGGCCACCGCGGCGCGCCGGCCGGGCGCGCTGACGCGCGTCCTCCACTACGGCGACTCGCTGATCGACCAGGACCTGATCACCGGCTCGCTGCGCGAGGCGCTGCAGCGGCGCTACGGCGACGGCGGCCACGGCTTCGTCCTCGGCGGCAAGGCCTGGGACTGGTACAGCCAGGCCGGCGTCGCGCTCGGCGAGGAGGGCGGCGGCGCCTGGGACCACTTCCGCCTGGTCGGCGGCAAGGTCCGCGATGGCCGCCTCGGCCTCGGCTGCGCGGCGATGGAGTCGCGCAGCCGCGCCTGGGCCACGGTGCAGCTCACCGGGAACCACCGCGCCGAGCGGCTCGAGGTGCACTACCTCAAGCTCCCGGGCGGCGGCGAGCTCGACGTCCTCGTCGACGGCCGCAGCCTCGCCCGCCTCCCCACCGCCGCGCCCGCGCCGGCCTCGGGGCTCGAGCGCTTCGAGCTCTCCGCGAGCCCGCAGCGGATCCGCCTGGTCGCCAGCGGCCGCGTGCGCCTCTTCGGGCTCGTCCTCGAGCGGCGCGGCCCCGGCGTCACCTGGGAGAACCTGCCCCTGCTCAGCGCGCGCATGCACCAGCTCGCCTCGATCGAGCCCACGCACTGGCGCGAGCAGCTGGTGGCGCGGCGGCCGGACCTGGTCGTGCTCCAGTTCGGCGCCAACGACTCGATCAGCTTCGGCGGCGACCTCGAGGCCTACGGCCGCAAGGTGAGCGTGGTGCTCAGGCGCCTGCGCGACGCGCTCCCGCAGGCCTCCTGTCTGATCGTCGGTCCGCTCGATCGCCTGGTGCGCGACGCGCAGGGGCTGCACAGCCCGGCCATCGTGCGCCGCGTCTCGGACAAGCAGCGCGCGCTCGCGCACGGCGCGGGCTGCGCCTTCTGGGACGGCCAGAAGGCGATGGGCGGCGCGGGCGCGATGACGCGCTGGCTGCAGGACGGCCTCGCCGTGCGCGACATGGTGCACCTCAACGCCAGGGGCTCACAGGTGCTGGCGGCGGCGCTCCTGCGCGCCCTCGAGGCGGGCATCGGGCAGCCGCCGGGGAGCGGCAGCGTGCCTCGCCCCCGCGCGTCGCTCGAGGGCGACGGCCGGTGACCCGCACGGGTCGGTTGTCCCCATCGCGGGGCGGCGTGGCGCGGGCGCGGCGATGATTGCGCAGCGATTCCGTGACGCTTGCGCGCCTCGGGATGGGCACGGCCCCTGCACCACCGGAGCGATGCGCCTGGCACCCCTCCCCCTCCTCGGCCTCCTCGGCCTCCTCGCGCTCGCCGGCTGCCCGGGCTCGGTCAGCAAGAGCGCAGACGCCGGCAGCGCGGACGGCCGCGTCGACGGGACGCCGGTCGGCTGGCCCGAGGGAGGCGCTCGCCTCGACGGACACGCGGACTCGCTGCACGGCGACGTGCTCGCCTTGACGCTGCCGGTCGGCTGCTCGAGCGGCGCTGCGCCGAGCTGCAAGCCGCTCACGCTCTCCTCGCCCCGGACCTACCAGGTCTTCCAGCGCGACGCCTCGGGCAAGGGGAGCGTGCAGGTCGCCGGCACCTTCGCCGGCGCGGGGACGGTGGTGCGCGTGG
>JAKLHH010000160.1 GCA_022710245.1 Myxococcota bacterium | reverse complement strand
GGGACGGTGAAGGACGGGCACCTCGTGCTCGCCGTCTACAGCGGCAAGACCGGGCAGCCGATCGGGACGGGGTCGGTGCCCTGCCCTGGCCAGCTCGCCCGGCCCGCGCTGGCCAAGGCGCTGACCGTCATCCTGAACGGCATGCGCAAGGCGCCGAAGAAGATGCCGAAGCCGCGACGCGGGGGCGGTGCCTTGCCGATGCCGAAGCCGCTGCCCGAGCCGAAGCCGAAGGGCAACGACGGGGGCTCGAGCGGTGGCACCAGCGGCGGCGGCCTGACCTTCGACCCGAACGCGCCGGACAACCCCTCGGGTGGAGGTACCTCGACCTCGGGCGGCGGTGAAGAGGACCCGCTGGCGGGGGCGAAGCCGCGGACGCCGCAGGGCAAGCCGGTCGGCGAGGGCGAGACGGTGGCGAAGAAGCCGCCGAAGCCGCCGGGTGCGTACACGGCGCCCAAGATCCAGGCGCTGGTCGGGCTGGGCTCGTGGATCCGCAACTTCTCCATGAACGACCCGCAGGGCGACCCGCCGCCGAAGTACGAGGCCGCCGCCTTCACCTTGCGGCTCAGCCTGGTCCTCTTCCCGGTGGCGTTCTTCACGGACAGCTGGCCGGCGGGCTTTCGCTTCCGGCTCCGCTACCAGCAGGCGCTCGGCCTCAAGTCGCAGAGCAAGCAGCCGCCCGAGAGCGGCAGCGGCGCCGACGTGACGAAGACCTTCGGCACCACCCTGCGCGAGTTCCTCTTCGACCTGGGCTACGACTGGAACATCTTCCAGAAGACGACCGGCCCGCACGTCGAGCTCGGGCTCGGCTACGGGATGTGCGACTTCGGCATCGACTGGGAGGGCGCCACGCGGCAGACGATGCCGGCCACCTCCTATCGGTTCTTCCTCGCGAACATCGGAGCGCGCTACGACTTCACCACCTGGATCGGCGCCCACCTGATGGGCGAGTACCGCGCGATGGTCGCCGCCGACAGCGACGACGGGCACATCGAGAACGACAAGTGGTACGGCCCGTCCTCGACGGGCGGCGTGCAGATCCTCGGCGGACTGCACGGCGGCTGGAAGGGCATCACCGCCACCGCCGAGTACTCGCTGACGTGGTACTTCTACGCGTTCAAGGACGCGGAGGCGCGCGCGCAGGCTGGCAACGTCAAGGTCGCCGGCGGCGCGATCGACCTCAACCACATGATCACGCTGAACGTCGGGTACACGTACTAGCTCTCCCTCCCTCGCCTCTCCCCCCTCGCCGCTCCCCTTGCCCGCTCCCCTTGGCTCATCACTGCGCCGACTGCGCGACGCCCACGGCCGATCACTGCGCGACGAAGGCGGTCGCGAGCTCGACGATCCCGAGCTGGGAGATCAGGTGGAGCTGCTCGACGAGTGCTCGATGTGGCTCACGCCGAAGGAGCTGGAACAGCGTCCGCCTGGCGATGCCGAGCAGGGGCGGCAGCGCGCGAAGAGGGAGCTGGCCGTGCGCCACCTCGAGCGCCGCTCGAGCCCGCCACGTGACGACCCGTGGCGGTCCGAGGGCGTGAAGCGGAGGGTCCCTTGCGGCAGCAGGTCTACTACGACCTCCTCGAGGAGCGCGCCTGCTCCGGCGGCGAGGTGGCTGATCCGGGTGGACAACCGCCCGAGATGTGCCGGCCAGGGTGGAGCCCCGACTCCGGTGTGCTATCCCTACGTTAGCCTCGCTTCGTCCTCGCACGGCGGCAGCCGGGTGGCGGCCGCGAGGCGGAAGATGCTAGCGTTCCGGGCTGACGGCGCACCAGCTGGCCGAGCGCGGTGCGCACAGCGGAACTTGCAAGGAGTGAGCGCGTGGCGATCGAGCTCTCGCCGGGGAACGGCCATCCGACCCCGGCCACCCGCTGGAACCTGGAGTACATCGAGTCCATGTACGCCGAGTGGAAGCGCGACCCGGCGTCGCTCGACGAACGCTGGCAGATGTTCTTCGAGGGCTTCGAGCTCTCCATGTGCCCGCGCTCCTGCGTCGCCGCGGAGAACGCGCGGGACCAGTCGCGGGTCGCCAGCCTGATCTACGCCTACCGCAGCCAGGGCCACCGCGTGGCGGACGTCGACCCGCTCGGCGAGCCCGTGCAGAGCTACCCGCCGCTCGAGCTCCCGCAGTTCGACCTGGCGGACAAGGACCTCGGCCGCGTCTTCGACACCGGCCACCTCGGCGGGCCGAAGCGCGCGCCGCTCCGCGACATCATCGCCATCCTGCGCGAGACCTACTGCGGCCCGATCGGCGTCGAGTACATCCACATCCAGGACACCGCCGTGCGCCGCTGGCTGCAGCAGCAGATGGAGCCGACGCGCAACCACCCGCGCTTCGACCGCGCCAAGCGGCACGAGATCCTGCGCCTGCTGATCGACGCCGAGCTCTTCGAGACCTTCGTGGCCACCCGCTACCCGGGGCAGAAGCGCTTCTCCCTCGAGGGCGCCGAGTCGCTGATCCCGGCCATTCACTCGATCGTCGAGCTCGGCCCCGAGCTCGGCCTCGAGGAGGTGGTGATGGGGATGTCGCACCGCGGGCGGCTCAACGTCCTCGCCAACATCCTCGACAAGTCCTACGCGATGATCTTCTCGGAGTTCGAGGAGAACGTCCTGCCGCAGATGGCGGGCGGCGACGGCGACGTGAAGTACCACAAGGGCTTCAGCTCGGACCACGTGAACGCCGGCGGCAAGAGCCTGCACGTCAGCCTGACCGCCAACCCGAGCCACCTCGAGGCGGTGGACCCGGTGGTGCAGGGCCGCGCGCGCGCCAAGCAGCGCCGCCACCAGGACACCGACCTCCGCCACAAGGTGCTCCCGCTCCTCATCCACGGCGACGCCTCCTTCTCCGGGCAGGGCCTGGTCGCGGAGACGCTGAACCTCTCCCAGCTGAAGGGCTACCGCACCGGCGGCACGGTGCACCTCATCGTCAACAACCAGATCGGCTTCACCACGCTGCCGACCGAGGCGCGCTCGACCGCCTACGCGACGGACGTCGCCAAGATGATCGAGGCGCCGATCTTCCACGTGAACGGTGACGACCCCGAGGCGGTGGTCTACGCCACCGAGCTCGCGCTCCGCTTCCGCCAGGAGTTCAGCAAGGACGTGGTCGTCGACATGGTCTGCTACCGCCGGCACGGCCACAACGAGGGCGATGAGCCCGCCTTCACGCAGCCGGTGCTCTACCGCAAGATCAAGGACCACCCGCCGGTCCGCCAGCTCTACACGCGGCGGCTCCTCGAGTCGGGCGCGCTCTCCGCCGACGAGGCGAAGCAGCTCGAGGTGAGCTTCCGCGCGCAGCTGCAGAGCGCCTTCGAGACGGTGAAGACCACGCAGCGCGCGCCCGAGGGGCCCTCGGCGTTCCAGCTGGCCTGGGTGGGCCTCGACCAGCCCTGGTCCGACGCGCCCGTCGAGACGGGCGTGCCCGCGAGCGAGCTCCTCGAGGTGGCGCGGGCGCTCTACACGGTCCCTGACGGGTTCCAGCTCAACCCCAAGGTCGCGCGCGGCCTGCCCGAGAAGCTGCAGGCGGTGCGCGAGCGGCGGCCGGCCTCGCTCGACTGGGCGGCCGCCGAGGCGCTCGCCTTCGGGAGCCTGCTCGCCGAGGGGACGCCGGTGCGCCTGAGCGGCCAGGACAGCGGGCGCGGCACCTTCTCGCAGCGGCACGCGGTCTGGCAGGACATGCAGACGCAGGAGCCCTACCTCCCGCTCAACCAGATCGGCCCGCAGCAGGCGCGACTCTGCCTCTACAACAGCATGCTCTCGGAGGCCGCCGTCCTCGGCTTCGAGTACGGCTACTCCCTCGACGAGCCGCAGATGCTGATCCTCTGGGAGGCGCAGTTCGGCGACTTCGCCAACGGCGCGCAGGTGATCATCGACCAGTTCATCGTCTGCTCGGAGAGCAAGTGGCAGCGCGCGAGCGGGCTCGTGCTCCTGCTCCCGCACGGCTATGAGGGCCAGGGGCCGGAGCACTCGAACGCCTACCTCGAGCGCTACCTCGCGGCCTGCGCCGAGCAGAACCTCCAGGTCTGCAACCTGACCGAGCCCGCGCAGTACTTCCACCTGCTCCGTCGCCAGGTGCGGCGGCCGTTCCGCAAGCCGCTGGTGGTGATGGCGCCGAAGAGCCTGCTGCGCCACCGCGTGGCGGTCTCCGGCGTCGACGAGCTCATCTCCGGTCACTTCCGCGAGCTCCTCGACGACCCGCGGCGGCCCGCGGGCGCGAAGCGGATGGTCCTCTGCAGCGGCAAGGTCTACTACGACCTCCTCGAGGAGCGCGACCGCTCCGGCGCCGAGGTGGCGCTGATCCGCGTGGAGCAGCTCTACCCGCTGTGCGACTGGCGCATGCTGCAGATCGTCCAGGGCTACCCGAAGGTCGAGGAGGTGATCTGGGCGCAGGAGGAGCCGCAGAACCGCGGCGGCTGGACGCACATGGCGCCGGTCCTGCGCACCTTCTTCCCGGACCTGCAGGTGCACTACGTGGGCCGGCCGGCGAGCGCGAGCCCGGCCACCGGCTCGCTCCGCGTGCACAAGCGCACCCAGGAGCTGATCGTCCAGCAGGCGATCCACTAGGCCGACGTGCTCGGCTGCTGTTGACGCGACCCGATTGCAGCGCGGCCCCGAGTTGCGTTAAGTCTTGCTCGTCGCGAAGGCCGCGAGGAGGCCTCCCGTCATGAGTCTCGAGATCAAGGTCCCGGTCGTCGGCGAGTCGATCACCGAGGGAGTGCTCGTCTCCTGGTTCAAGGAGGAGGGCGAGTCCGTGCAGGTCGACGAGGCGCTCTTCGAGCTGGAGACCGACAAGATCACGATGACCGTCCCCGCCGAGGCGGCCGGCCGCCTCTCCATCCGCGTGCCGGCGGGGAGCAAGGTCGCCATCGGCCAGGTGGTCGGCGCCATCGACCCCGCGAGCGCGAGCACGGCCGCGGGCGCGAGCACGACCGCGGGTGCCGCTGCGGTCGCGGCAGCGCCTCCGTCCGACGGCCCGCCGATCTCGCCGCCGGCTGGCTTCCCGCAGGTCGCCGCGAAGCTGGCGCGGCCCGAGGACCTCTCGCCCGCGGTGCGGCGCCTCGTCGACGAGCACCGCCTCGACCCGCGCCAGATCCCGCCGAGCGGCAAGGACGGCCGCCTGATCAAGGAGGACGTGCTCCGCTATCTCGAGAGCGCGCCGGCGGTGACCCCCGCGCCGGCGCCGGGTGCCGCCGCCGCCGCGCCCGCTGCCGCGAAGGCCCTCGCGCCTCGCCTCGCCGCGGTGCCCACGCCGGCTCCTGCCCCGACACCCGTGCGCCCGCCGCCGGCGAAGGCCCCCGCCTCGCGGCCGCGGCCGGGACCCGAGGCGCAGGCGGCGCGGCAGGTCCGGCGCCCGATGAGCACCCTGCGCCAGCGCGTCGCCGAGCGCCTCGTCGCCGCGCAGCAGACGGCCGCCATCCTCACCACCTTCAACGAGGCCGACCTCTCGGCGGTGCTCGCGCTCCGCGAGCGCTACAAGCAGCCCTTCGAGAAGCGCCACGACGCGCGCCTCGGCTTCATGTCCTTCTTCGTCAAGGCGGCCGTCGACGCGCTCAAGGTCGTCCCGACCGTGAACTGGCAGATCCAGGGCGACGAGATCGTCGAGAACCACTACTACGACCTCGGCGTCGCCGTGAGCACCGAGCACGGCCTGGTGGTGCCGGTGGTCCGCGACGCCGACCGCCTCAGCTTCGCCGAGCTCGAGGTCGAGATCGGCGAGCTCGCGAGGCGGGCGCGAGAGCGCACGCTGCAGCTCTCCGACCTCGCCGGCGGGACCTTCACCATCTCCAACGGCGGGGTCTACGGCTCGCTGATGTCGACGCCGATCCTGAACCCGCCGCAGAGCGGCATCCTCGGCATGCACGCGATCAAGAAGCGCCCGGTGGTGGTGGGTGACGAGATCGTGATACGGCCGATGATGTACCTCGCGCTCTCCTACGACCACCGGCTCGTCGACGGCGAGCAGGCGGTCACCTTCCTCAGGCGCGTGGTGGAGTGCATCGAGAGCCCCGAGCGCCTGCTCCTGGAGGTCTGATGGACACCTACGATCTGGTCGTCATCGGCGCCGGCCCCGGCGGCTACGTGGGCGCGATCCGCGCCGCCCAGCTGAAGCTCAAGGTCGCGCTGGTCGAGAAGGACGGACGCCTGGGCGGCACCTGCCTCAACGTGGGCTGCATCCCCTCCAAGGTCCTGCTCGAGTCGAGCGAGCTCTACTTCATGGCGCGCCACCGCTTCGCCGACCACGGGCTGCAGGTCGGCCAGCTCTCCCTCGACCTCCCCACCATGCACAAGCGCAAGGAGCGCGTGGTCGGCGAGCTCACCGACGGCGTCGCCGGTCTGATGAAGAAGAACCGCGTCACCGTGCTGCGCGGCCGCGCCACCCTCCTCGCCGCCGACCGCGTGCGGGTGGCGCCGGCCGAGGGCGCGCCGATCGAGCTCGGCGCCCGCGCGGTGCTGCTCGCCACCGGGAGCGTCCCGGTCCAGCTCCCGTTCCTCCCCTTCGACGGGGTGCGCGTGGTGGACTCGACCGGCGCGCTCTCCTTCGACCGCGTCCCCGAGCACCTCTGCGTGATCGGCGCGGGCGCGGTGGGGCTCGAGCTGGGGAGCGTCTGGTCGCGCCTCGGCGCCAAGGTCACCGTCGTCGAGATGATGCCCCAGATCGCCCCCTTCGCGGACACCCAGCTCGCGCGCACGCTGCAGCGCGCGCTCAAGGAGCAGGGGCTCGAGCTGCTGGTGAAGACCCGGGTCACCGCCGCGAAGGTCGACGAGGGCGGGGTCACGCTCTCGCTGCAGGACGCCAAGGACCAGGCGAGCGAGCTCCGCTGCGACCGCGTCCTCGTGGCCGTGGGGCGGCGGCCCTACAGCGAGGGGCTCGGCCTCGCCGAGGTCGGCGTCGCGCTCGACGAGCGCGGCAAGGTGAAGGTGGACGAGGAGCTCCGCACCAGCGTCTCCGGCGTCTACGCCATCGGCGACCTGATCGACGGGCCGATGCTCGCCCACAAGGCCGAGGAGGAGGGCGTCGCCGTCGCCGAGCGTCTGGCTGGCCAGCCCGGCCACCTCGACTACAAGGCGATCCCCAACATCATCTACACCAGCCCCGAGCTCGCCTGCGTGGGCGAGACCGAGGAGCAGCTGAAGGCCCGCGGGGTCGAGTACAAGGTGGGCCGCTTCCTCTTCCGCGCCAACGGCCGCGCCAAGTCGCTCGGCGAGGAGGAGGGGATGGTGAAGATCCTCGCCGACGCCCGCACCGACCGGCTCCTCGGCGTGCACATCGTCGGCGCCCGCGCCTCCGACCTGATCGCCGAGCTGGTCCTCGCCTTCGAGTTCCAGGCCAGCGCCGAGGACGTCGCGCGCACCATCCACGCCCACCCCACCCTCTCGGAGATCGTCAAGGAGGCGGCGCTCGCCGTCGACGGACGGGCGATCCACGGCTGAGGCGCCCGGCCCCTCGGGCGGCCTCCCCGACCTCCAGGTCCGCCGGCTCCGACGCGTGGCCGGCGTCCACAAGGACCTCGGCGCGCCGCGGTCGCGCGGCGACGCGCCGCGGATGACGGCTCACCCCTCCCGCGGGCCCACCCCGAGCTCCTCGCAGAGGTCGAGGAGCTCGTCCTTCACCGAGGAGAGCGTGGGGAGCCCGAGCCGCTCCAGCTCGGCGCTGATCCGCTTGCCCGCCGACGACTGCAGGTCGCTGAGGTAGTTCTCGCGGACCTCCGTCGGGGTCCGGTAGTCCTCGTAGTAGCGCTTGCGCTCGCTCCCGGTGCTGCGCTTCACCTGCGCCAGGCGCTGCCGATCAGCCTCGGGGAACCTCGACTCCGAGGCGCGCAGGATCGGCTCGAAGACCTTGCGGTCGAGCAGGCTCACCAGCTTCTTCCTCGTCTCCTCCTGACTCATGGCCTTCCTCCGTGTCTGCGCGCGGGTTGTGCAAGGGGCATTCCACGGCACCAGGGGGCCCCGGCCGCTGGCGATGCCTCGCTCGTCGAAGCGATCCCTGGCGCGACCGTTGCAACGTCAGGGCGAGGTGTCCGCGCACCGTCGAGGACAGGCGCGCGGCGGCTGTTCGCCCGCAGCGAACGGGAGCGAGCGAAATAACCATGATCCGGGGGAAGCTTTTACCGATGGTGACGCGAAGCGCGCTGCGCGCGGCGCGCGGGCGACTGCTTCGCTCCTCCTCGCTCTGGCGCGGCTCCACCCTCCTCGCCGGCCTCTACGCCGTGCGCGCGGTCGTGCGCTGGCGCAGGCGCATCAGCTTCACGGACAAGGTGGTGCTGGTGACGGGCGGCTCGCGCGGCCTCGGGCTCGAGCTGGCGCGCCTGCTCGCCGACGAGCGGGCGCGTCTCGTGCTCCTCGCGCGCAGCGAGCTGGAGCTCGCCCGCGCTCGCGAGGAGCTGCTCGCGCGCGGGGCCGAGGTGCTCACCCTGCCCTGCGACCTCGGCGACCCGGTCCGCGCGGCCGAGGCCGTGCGCGAGGCCGCGGGCGCGTTCGGCCCCATCGACGTGCTGATCAACAACGCCGGCGTGATCCAGGTGGGCCCCTTCGACGAGATGACGCAGAGCGACTTCGCCGAGGCGATGGCCATCCACTTCTGGGCACCGCTCCACCTCACGCTCGCGGTGCTGCCGGAGATGCGCCGGCGGCGCGCGGGCCGCATCGTCAACGTGACCTCGATCGGCGGTCGCGTGGCGGTGCCGCACCTGGCGCCCTACGTCGCCAGCAAGTTCGCGCTGGTCGGGCTCTCCGCCGCGCTCCGCGCCGAGCTCGCTCGCGAGGGCGTGCTGGTCACCACCGTGGTCCCCGGCCTGATGCGCACGGGCTCGCACGTCAACGCGAGCTTCAAGGGCCGCCACCGCGACGAGTACGCCTGGTTCTCCATCGGCGGCGCGCTCCCGCTCTTCTCGATCGACGCGGAGCGAGCCGCCGCGCAGATCCTCGACGCCGCCCGCCACGGCGACGCGCACCGCACCATCACGCTGCAGGCCCGCGCGCTCGAGCTCGCGCAGGCCCTCGCCCCCGGGCTGATCGCCGCGGGGATGCAGCTAGCGAACCGCGCGCTCCCCGGCCCCGACGGCGTCGGCCGCGAGGCGCGCGCCGGCCGCGAGAGCGCGTCGCGCTGGTCGCCGTCGCTGCTGACGCGCCTCTCCGATCGCGCGGCGGGGCGGAACAACGAGTGACGGGGATCAGAGCTCGCGCAGGAAGGTGAGGCGCGTCTCCAGCACGCCGCGCTCGCGCTCCGAGGCGAGGAAGAGGACGAGCTGGCCCCAGCGGAAGGTGTAGCTGAGGTCGCCGCCGACGGCGAGGCGGTCGGCCCCGACGCCGCGGATGAAGGTCGCCTCGAAGTGCGGACCCAGCGCCAGGCCCCAGGCGACGCGCACGGTGACCAGGTCGCGCAGCTGGAAGAACTGCGGCTCGTCGCCGTCGAAGGGGATGTAGTAGAGGTTCCAGCTCTCAGCCGCCAGGCGCTTCCAGTTGAGGATCAGGTAGAGCTGCAGGAGCAGCTCGCCTCCCCGCGAGTGGCCCTCGTCCCTGCCCGTCGCGGCGTCGACCTTCGAGCGCCAGGTCACCGTGGTGCCGATCTGCGGGTTGATCTGCAGCGGCCCCACGTGCAGCACCGGGCCCACGTCCACCTCGAGGTAGGGCGGGAAGCGGCTGTTGAGGCCTGGCGCCTGCGCGTGCGCGTCGACGAGGATGCCCCAGTGCTCGCTGATGCGGAACTCGTGGTAGAGCCACGGGTGGAGGGCGAAGCCGTCCTCGAGGTCGACACGGAGCAGGCTGAAGTCGGGCGGGCGCTCGGCGGCGGCCGGCGCGGCGGCGAGGGCGGAGGCGACGAGCAGCGTGACCAGCAGGGCGCGGCGCATGGACAACTCCTCGGGTTGAGCTGCGGGCTCTCGTCGACGCGCCGGTGACCTTGCGACCGATTCCCCGGCTGCGAGGCTACTGGAACGCGTTGACGAGGCCCCATCCTGCCACCACGGCCGGATCTCGTCGAGCGTCGAGGTCGAGCGCGGGCCGAGCTCCGGGCGGCGAGGTCGAGCACGGCCGGATCTCGTCGAGCGTCGAGGTGGAGCGCGGGCCGAGCTCCGGGCGGCGAGGTCGAGCACGGCCGCGTCTCGTCGAGGGTCGAGGTCGAGCGCGGGCCGAGCTCCGGGCGGCGAGGTCGAGCACGGCCGCGTCTCGTCCAGCGTCGAGGTCGAGCGCTGAGGAGGGCGCGTGGGGTATAGTGCGCCACGTGCGACCCCTCCAGCTCCCGAGTGTCCTCCTCGTCCTCGCCTGCGGCCTGGCCAGCTGCGGCCGCCCGACGAGGCCGCCCCTGGCCGCTGGCGCGCCTCGCGCGGTGGAGGTACAAGGCCACCGCGGCTGCCGCGGCCTGCGGCCCGAGAACACCCTCGCCGCCTTCCGCCACGCGATCGAGCTCGGCGTCGATGTCCTCGAGCTCGACCTCGGCCTCAGCCGCGACGGCGTGCTGGTCGTCGCGCACGACCCCGAGGTCAACCCCGAGCGCTGTCGCGCCGCGACGAC
>JAKLHH010000016.1 GCA_022710245.1 Myxococcota bacterium | reverse complement strand
TCGCCGCTCGCCCGAGTCGCCCCTCGTCTATGACTCGACAGGGCGCCCCTCGTCTATGAGTCGACAGAGCGGCGCCGCTCGCTGTGCAATCTCGGAGGCCAGGTCTCAAGCCTGCAGCCCAAGATTGCACAGATCTGCGCAATCTCGGGGGAAGGTCCGAAGACTCCAGGCCGCGATTGCGCAGAAGTGAGCAATCTCGGGGGGCAGGTGTCGAACCTGCACCCCAGGATTGCACAACCCCTCACGGCTCCCCGGTCGGGCCGGTCGGAGCCGAGGTCCAGCGCGATCCCGCAACTCTCCCCGGTCGGGCCGGTCGGAGCCGAGGTCCAGCGCGGTCCCGCAACTCTCCCCGGTGAGGCCGGCTGGTGCGAGGTCCAGCGTGACCTCGCGACTCTCGCCTGTGGAGCGGCCCGCGACCCTCAGGGCGCGGTGTACTCGGCGACGCCCGCCATCCCGTGCTGCACGTAGGCGAAGATGAGGCTCTTGCGGCTCGCGCTGTAGATCAGCCGGTCGCCGGTGCAGCTCATGCCCGGCACCGGCCAGGCCAGCGCGACCTCGTTGCCCGAGCTCACGTTCACCCGGTGGAGGCGTCCGTCCACGTCGCAGTAGTAGAGCAGCTCCGTCTCCGCCTGCCGGGTGAAGGCGAAGGCGACCACGCCCTGCTGCAGCTTGGTCAGGGTGCCGGCCTTGCCGCCGGGGACCGCCGTGCTGATCGAGGTGTCCGCGTAGTCCGCGAGCAGCCAGCGCCCGGCGGCCGCGTCCCACTCGCCGGGCAGCCACCCCATGCAGTCGTGGAGCTTGCAGGTGGCGAGCTGCGCGCCGTCCGGGCAGGAGGTCGGCACCCCGCAGGCCTTGACGCCAGCGACGTGGCTCTGGGTGCCGTCGGCGAGCGCGTGGCGCTTGAGCATGGTGTCAGCCACGTTGCGGCAGCTCTCGCCCCAGGTGTGGTGGCAGGCGAGCACCCCGCTCGCGTCGAGGCCGAGGAGCTGCGGCGAGTAGGCGTCGTCCAGCGAGATCTCGTCGCCCCGGCGCCCGTCAGCGCTCTGATAGGGCGTGGTCCCGCCGCCCACGACCCGGCTCCAGCGGTTGGTGCTCCGCGTGAGGCGCATGACCGAGGCGGCGCTCCCGACCAGCAGGTCCCCCGTCGCGGGCTCGACGAGGAGGTGCACCGCCGGGCGGTCGTAGTCGAGGTAGTACCCCTGCGCCGTCGGCGCGAGCGTCGTGTCGAGAGGCGCGTTCCCGCCGTCGCCAGCGAGGGTCTGGATGACGCCGCCGATCACCGCCTCGCGGAGCCGGAGCTCGCTCGGGTCCAGCACCACCACCCGCTGGCTCGCGCCAGACTGCCAGAGGGCGAGGCTGGCGACGGCGCCGAAGCGCGCGGAGCGGGCGTCGCCGCCGTCGCCCGAGTGCAGCGACTGGCCGAAGAGCGTGATCACCTGGCCGGCCGCGTCGAGCGCCCGCACCTGGCCGCGCTCGACGAAGGTCAGGCGGCCGCGCGCGTCGACGAAGACGTCCTGCGGGTCGACGGCGCAGGCGAGCGCCGCCGTCCCGTCGCCGCAGGCGCCTGGCGTGCCGGTCCCCAGGACGGGGACCCAGGCGCTGGTGGCGAGGTCGAGGCGGTAGATGCGCGCGCTCGCGCGGCTGACCAGGTAGAGCTGGCCGTCGAGCCCCTGGACCGGGATGTTCCCGCCCCAGACCCAGCGCAGGGGCTCGGGGTTCGCGGGGTGCGGCCCCACCGCGCTCCCCGTCGTCGGGTCGAGCCGCGCCCAGCCGGTGAGGCCCTGGCCGGCGCCAGCGCACCCGGGCAGCGCCAAGTAGCGCATGCTCTCCGCCAGCGCCGCCTGCAGCTGCGAGGTCTTCGGATCGTAGACGACCCCGTAGTTGACCAGCTCGCAGGCGGCGAGGTCCTGGGTCGGGTCGAGGCCGTCGCCCTTGCCCGAGACGCTCAGGCTCTCCACCCGCCCGCTCGCCGCGCGCAGCACGCGGATCCGCGCGCCACCCGCCGGCGACTTCCAGAGCCCGTCGCCGCGGAAGTAGAGGTCGCCGTTCGGCAGCGTGAAGAGCAGGCGGTGCTTGCCCGCCCCGTCGTCGACCTCGAGCTGGACCTCCGGCCCGGTGACGCCGTCGGCCGTGCTGCTGCCGCCGCCGACCACCGTGGTGATCGGCTCGCCCGGCGCGCCAGGATCGACGCGGCGGATGCGGTCGTGGTCGAAGAGCAGGACGCGCCCCTGCTGGTCCAGCGCGAGGCGGCCCACCGCGCGCAGCGTCGCCTGGCGCGCGGGCCCGCCGTCGCCGCTGCTGGCGGCGCCGAACGGGATGAGGACGCGGACGACGCCGTCGGCCGGATCGATCTTGAGGAGGCCGCGCGCGGCGTCGCGGAAGTAGGCGGCGCCCGTCGGGGTCACGACGAGGGAGGCGGCGTCGGGCTGCACCGGGTCGAGCTGGTTCAGGAAGACCGTGCTCCCGGCGCTGACGTCCGTCGCCGGATCGGTGTTGCCGGCGAGGAAGCGGAGCGGCGGCGAGACATTGAAGGGGCCGCTGCTGGCGGCGGCCACCGCGCCGTCGAGGTCCTGCGCCAGCACGCGCACGCGGAAGTAGCCGGCCGGCGCGCCGCCCTTCCAGACGAAGCAGCCCGTCTCCGCGCCGCTCACCGTGCAGCCTGCGCCCGCCGCGTTCGGGAGCGCGCTGGCGATCGTCGTGTAGGTGAGATCGTCGCTGGTGAAGGCGAGGCTGATCGGCGCGGCCGGGAGCGCGAGGTCGTCGGTCGCGCGCCACTTGACATGGACGCCGCCGCCGGCCGCCACGGTCACCTGGGCGTCGGTCGGGGGGCGGTCTGGCTGGTCGACCGCGGCGGCGGAGACCTCGACCCGGGGCGAGGCGGCGTTGAGCGGCGGCGTGACCGCCTGGCCGCGCCGGCCCGCGGCGTCGGTGGCGCTGACGCGGAGCTTGAAGTAGCCCGAGGACGGCGCGCTCAAGCGATGGCACCCGCTCTCCGCCCCGCGCAGCGTGCAGCCCGCGCCGGCCGCGTCGGGGAGCGCGCTCGCGACGGGGGTGAAGGTCTGGCCATCGGTCGTCACCTCGAGCGCGATGGGGGTCGGCGCGAGCGGGCCGGCGGCGGTGACGCGCCAGCGGAGATAGACCGGCGCGCCGGCGAGCACGCGGCGGTCGGCGGCGCTCGGCGGGACGATCGGGTCGTCGCTGTTGGCGGCGACCACCAGGGAGAGCACGGGGGCGCCTGGCGTGGGGCCGTCGCCGTGGCCGTCGCCGCCGCCACCGTCGCGCGCGTCACCGCGGCTGGCGTCGCCGCCGCGGGCATCGGCCCCGGCATGGTAGCCGACCCGCGCGCAGCCGACCGGCGTGGCCACCGCGAGCACGAGGGACTGGGACAGGATCAGGGCCGAGCGCGCGAGGCGTGGCGGTCGAGGCTGCGGCGGGCGCACCACTGCATCGTACCACGCGGCCTCCGGCACCCGAGAATCACCGGGGAGGGATTCGCCCTCCATCGCGGAGCGTCCGCAGGACGCGAGCATGGCGAATCCTGGGCCGTCTCGTACATGGGCCTCGTACATGGGGTCAGCCGTGGGGCCAGGCCCACCGCAACCAGCCGTTGAGCGCCCGCCAGGACCGGCGTAGAGTCCGGCGGCATCGAAGGAGTCTCTCGTGAAGCAGTCCCTCGTGAAGTCCCTGCTCTCCCTCGCCCTTCTTGCTGCGACCCTGATGGCCCTCGGCTGCGGCGGCGAGCCCTCCCTGGGCCCCGAAGTCGGCGACGACGCGGTCGACCTCGAGGACGCGGAGGCCAAGGCCGACGCGATCACCTATCCGCGCGGCACCTTCCGCTTCAGCGACCCGACCGGCGATCAGGGCAAGCTCGCCTTCGTCCTGCTCGTGCTGATGAAGGACGGCACCTTCTACCGCCAGGCGCCCACCCTCTCGGGCGTCGCGGGCGCGGTCGTCGAGGGGACCTACAAGTTCAGCTCGAGCGGCGGCTATCGCTACGTCCGCTTCCTCGACTGGGGCGGCGCGCTGATCGATCGCTACAACTGGCAGCTCGTCGGCACCACCCTCACCCTGCGCCAGGTGAACACCACCAAGAAGTACGCCTTCACCCAGGCGGCCCCCTTCTGCACCTGGTGGAGCCACTGCGACGCCCAGGGGCTCAAGCTCCCCGGCCCCGGCGGCTGGGACTGCCAGGCGAGCACCTGCGTCTACAAGCCCTGCGCCTTCGGCATCTACTTCGAGAACCCGACCTTCCAGGGCGCGCCGGGCCTCAGCGTGAAGAGCAAGATCGTCTCCGACGCCGCTCACCCGGCGACCGGCATCCTCCTCGCGCAGATCCTCGACATGCTGAAGCGCGACTGGGGCACCGTCCCCGACTTCGCCACCGCGCTCTCGCACAGCCAGGACGCCAACTTCCAGTCGGGCATCGTCAAGGCGCACGACGGCAACCGCTACCGCGTGATCTGGTACTACGGCGGAGACAACATGGTCGGCGCCATCTATCGCGAGGCCGCCGTCCAGCAGGTGGCGTATATCGGCGACCAGTCGATCTACGAGTGCAAGGTGCCCTGAGGCGACTGAACCGACCGGCCCGTCTCTTCCTCCGTCCTCCTCCTCAAAAAAAGTCCTCCCCGCGATGCGACAAGCCGGCCCCCTCCCCGTCTGGGGATGGCTGCGGGATCCGGGGGCTGGTGAGACCGGAGCTGCAGCGGCAGTAGCGCCGCGTACGCTTCGCCAGACCGAGGCGGCGAGGCGCTGCCGTATAGAAGGTCCGCGAGCTGCGACAGCTCAGGACCTGGCAGACCACGGAGAGCCAGAGGAGCAGATCATGTTCAAGCATCGTCACTCATTCTTCGCTGGCCTGGCGCTGGTCGCCTCGGCGGCCCTCGGCTGCGGCTCGGGCGGTGGCGGCGGAGCCGTCGTCATGGTCCCCGCCGGCGCGCCCGGCGACCTCGACGGCGCGGTGCAGGCCCAGGCCGCGGCCCAGGCGCCGGGCACCACGCCGGTCGGCGCCATCCTCCGCGGCGCGGGGGGCAGGGGCGGCCGCACCGAGTTCCACCTGCAGCTCGACGACGACAAGTGCTACTGGTTCAGCGCCGCGGGCGACCCGGGGGTCGGCGGGCTGGGGCTCTACCTCTGGGGCTCCGGCTACTTCCGCGTGGCCAGCGCCGGCGGCAAGGGTCCGCAGGCGGTGCTGATGCACTGCCCGAGGTCGACCGGCATGTACCGCCTGCAGGCCAAGGTGCGCCGCGGCGGTGGCGCCTTCGCGGTCGGTGTCTACGCCAAGGCCGCCCCGCCCAAGCCGCCGCCGCCCCCCGAGGACCTCGGCGCGCTGGTCGAGGCCGAGGCCGCCGCCACCGCCCCGGGCGCGAGCCGCGTGGGCGAGCTGCTGACCGGCGAGGCCGAGCGGCACCAGTGGCAGGCCCGCGTGGAGGCCGGCAGCTGCTACTGGTGGGTCGCCCACGGCGAGGAGAGCGTGAAGGAGGTCTCGCTGTTCCTCTACGAC
This sequence comes from Myxococcota bacterium, assembly GCA_022710245.1. The sequence goes on along the minus strand of JAKLHH010000016.1, from coordinate 16,214 downwards.
AGCAAGCGGCGGCGCCTCGACCACAACAAGACCCCGGCGCGCAAGGTCACGCTGGCCTACTGCCCGCGCCGGACCAGCCTGGTCCGCCTGGAGCTGAAGGTCCACAAGGGCACGGGGAGGTACAAGGTCGGGCTCTACGGCAAGTCCACCGAGGCTGCGCAGCCCGCGGCGCCGGCGGCCCAGCCGGAGCCGATGCCGCAGCCGCAGCCCGAGGCGGCTCCCCCGAGCTAAAGAACCACCGCAGGACGCCGAAGTTTTTGTTCGCGTGAGGTGCGACAATCGCCCGTCCTCTCCGTCAGGTGAGGCGAGAGCGACCAACAAGGAGAGGTGTGTGATGTCTCGTCTTCAGCTTGGCCTCGTGGTGCTGGCCCTGCTCCTGGCCATCGCCGTCCCGGCGGAGGCGCAGCGCCGCGGGTCGAAGATCTACGGCACCTGGCGCTCCACCTCGGGCGCCCGGATCGTCATCAGCGACACCGGCCCTGGCGGCTTCAGCATCAGCCTGACCCGAACGACCGGCGAGCTGCTGCCGATGCGCGGCCAGTGGGTGCACGGCCTGCGCGGCACCCAGTTCCAGTACTGGTACAGCAACCAGACCTACACCGGGACCTTCCGCCCCGACGACCCGGATCGCGTGCACGTGAGCAGCACCGACGGCACGACCAGCTGGTGGACGCGCGAGGTGGTGCCGGTCGCCGCGCCCGCTCCCACGGGCGGCAGCGTCTATGGCTTCTGGCGCTCGACCTCGGGCAACGTCTTCAACGTCCAGGGCACGGGCCGCGGGGGCTTCACGCTGCTGATGACCGCCCCGAACGGCGCGCAGCAGGTGCTCCGCGGCCGCTGGGTGCATGGCCTGCGCGGCACCCAGTTCCAGTACTGGGCCCAGGGCGCCGCCACGGCGAACACCGGCACCTTCCGCCCCGACGACCCGAACCGCATCCGCGTGCAGACCGCGGACGGCACGGTGACCTGGTGGACTCGCGGCGGCGGCTATGCGCCGGCGCCCGTGGCGATGCCTCCGCCTCCGCCCGCCCAGCCGCGGGTCTTCTGCTGGGCCGCGACGGACCCTGGCTGCCGCCGGACCCGTGACGGCCGCCTGCCGATGGACCGCGCGGCCTTCAACAGCTTCCTCACCCTGGTCTCCTCGGCCAGGCCGCACGTCTTCCCCATGCGTGACCGCGTGACCACCGGCGTCGCGAACCAGTACCTGACCAGCTACCAGCTCACTTCGCTGCTCGAGTACTTCAAGCCGCACGTCTTCCCGATGCTCGAGGTGGTCAAGGCCTGCGCGCCGCACGTCGTCGACCCCGAGAACGGCGTCGGGTCGGTCGCCGCGAAGTTCTCGCCGCACACCATGGTCGGCACCCAGGCCTCCCAGGTCCTCTCGTCGCAGCAGGTCACGCCCTAGCAGCCCGTGGTGCAAGTCGCTCCACGTCGCGGGGACGGCCGATTTCGCCCCGCTGGCTGCGTTGCGCCTCGGTTAAAGCCGTCAAAGGATTCGCCCTCGGCGCGCCTTGCCAGCGGGCCGCCTCGACCGTCCCGCTCGGTCCGGACTTGCACCACGGGCTGCTAGCAGCCGTGGTGCAAGTCGCTCTGTGCAAGTTGCTCCGCGCCGGCTGCTAGCAGCCCCCCACGCTCACCTCTGACGCGCCGCGCGCGCGCCCCTCACGCTTCCGTTACGGTCAGAGCCGCGCGCCCATCAACCCGCAGAATGGTGTGGACGTCCCCGCGGACCGCGGTATCCAATGCCGCCATGCGAGACCCCATCAGACTCGAGGGAGCGCGGCCTGGAGAGCGGCTCACGATCGTCGGCTGTGATCTGGGAAAGGCCTCGCTGAAGTTCTCGCTCGCCGAGCTGACCGCGGGCGGGCTCACGCACCAGCGCTCGTGGAGCCTCGACCATCAGGGCGCGCCCTTCGAGGCCTTCTGCCAGGTCTACCGCGAGGAGCGCCTCCACGAGCACGCGGCCCTGGCGGCCACCGGGATCTACGCCGCCGAGCTGGCAGCGCCGGTCCAGGCCGGCCTGCCCGAGGACTCCTGCCTGGAGGCCGCGCTCGCGGCCCTCTGCCCCGAGGGGCCGCTCAGCCTGATCGACCTCGGCGCCCGCGGCTACGCCATCCTCGCCAGGTCCGCCGAGGGCCACTGCACCTACCAGGAGAACGACAAGTGCTCCTCGGGCACCGGGGAGACCCTGGCCAAGCTCGCCGGCCGCTTCGGCCTCAGCCTCGCCGAGGCTGACCAGGCCGCGGCCGCGGCGCCGAGGAGCATCCCGATCACGGCGCGCTGCTCGGTCTTCGCCAAGAGCGAGCTGACCCACTTCGCCAACCAGGGGGCGAGCCGCGAGGAGCTGCTGCGCGGGCTCTTCGAGTCGGTGGCCCGCCACGCGGCCTCGCTGCTCCTGCGCCTGCAGACCGAGGGGCCAGTCCGCGTGATCGGCGGGGGCAGCCGGCTGCGCTGCCTGGTGGAGACCCTCTCGGGCCTCCTGCCCGGACGCGTGAGCGTCCCCGAGCACGCCCTCTACCACGGCTCGCTGGGAGCCCTGCAGCTGGCGGCCCGGCGCGTCCGCGCGGGCGAGCGGGCCTGCCTGCCCGCCGAGCCGGAGGCGCTGGTCCAGCGGCAGCGCACGCCGCTCCGCACGCTGCCCCTCGCGCGCGAGTCGGCGCAGCGGGTGACCTTCCTGCCGCCGCCCAGCGTCGCGGCGAGCGCGGCGGGGGCGGCGGCCGTCGTGCTCGGCCTCGACCTCGGCTCCACCGGGAGCAAGGCCGTCCTCACCGCCGTGGAGAGCGGGGAGGTGCTGCTCGACCTCTACGACCGCACCCAGGGCAACCCGGTCGAGGCCGCGCAGCGGCTGGTGCGGCGGCTCCTCGAGGGTGCGGCGCCTGGTGCTCTGGTCGCGGCCGCTTCGCACGACCGCCCCACCTGTGCGGCGCCTGGTGCTCTGGTCGCGGCCGCTTCGCACGACCGCCCCACCTGTGCGGCGCCTGGTGCTCTGGTCGCGGCCGCTTCGCACGACCGCCCCACCTGTGCGGCGCCGCTCCTGGACGTGCGCGCGATCGGCGTCACCGGCTCCGGCCGCGAGGCGGTGGCGGCGGTGCTGCGCGCGGCCTTCCCCGGGCTCGAGGAGCGGCTGGTCGTCGAGAACGAGATCGTGGCGCACGCGACCGCCGCGATCCGCTGCGATCCCGACCACGGCAGGAGCCTCTCCATCGTCGAGATCGGCGGCCAGGACGCCAAGTTCATCCAGATCGTCGGCGGCCACATCGTCGAGAGCGACCTCAACAAGGCGTGCAGCGCCGGCACCGGCTCCTTCCTCGAGGAGCAGGCCACCCTCTACGGGGTGCACGCCGTGGAGGAGATCGGGGAGCTCGCCGCGCGCGCCACGGCCTGCCCCGACCTCGGGCAGATGTGCACGGTCTTCATCGCCGAGACCGCCACCCTGGCCCGCGCGCAGGGGTTCTCCGTCCCCGACCTCTTCGCCGGCTTCCAGTACGCCGTCATCCGCAACTACATGAACCGCGTGATGGGCGCGCGCGTCTTCAAGGACCGCATCTTCTTCCAGGGCAAGCCCGCCTCCAGCGCGTCCCTGGCCTGGACCCTCGCGGCGCTGTCGGGCCGCGAGGTCACGGTGCCGCACAACCCGGGCGCGATGGGCGCCTGGGGCATCACGCTCTGCGCGCTGGAGAGCCTCGGCGAGGGGCTGCGGGAGGAGGCGGCGGACGCGCGCGCGCGCTTCGACCTCCAGCGCTTCGTGGAGGCGCGCGTCGTCGGGCGCGAGGAGTTCCAGTGCCGCGACCGCGAGTGCAGCACGCTCTGCCCCATCGAGCGCACGCGCGTCGCCGTCGGCGATGGTCGCGGCGCCGCCCAGGTCGGGCGGTCGGGCGAAGCTGCCGCGACCCACGATCAGGTGACGACGGTGCTCTCCGGCGGGGCCTGCCCGAAGTACGAGGTGGCGAGCGCCGGCGGGGCGCGCAAGGTCCCGCGCGAGGCGCCGCACGCCTTCGCCGAGCGCGAGCAGCTGCTGGCGCCCTACCTCGAGCAGCGGCCGGGCAAGCCCGGCAGCGCCACCGTCGACGTGCCGCTGATCGGCCCGATGCCGGTCGTGCTGCCCTGGTTCGTCACCTTCCTGCGCGAGCTGGGGGTGGGGACGCGCGTGCTGCGCTCGAACGCGCGCACCCTCGCGCGCGGCGAGGAGCGCTGCTTCTCCTACGACGCCTGCGCCCCGGTGAAGGTGGCGCACGGCATCCTCGAGGACAGTCGGCTGGCGCTGATCCCGAAGGTCCTCGAGCTGCCCGACGCGGAGGGCCTCTCCGGGCTCACCTGCCCGCTCGAGCAGGGGCTCGCCGAGATGGTCGAGCGCGCCAGCCGCGCGCGCGGCCACGAGGTGGAGGTGCTGCGGCCGCGCCTGACCCTGAGCACCTGGAGCGGCGCCGCCCGGGTGGGCCCCGAAGGGGTACGGCGGTCGGGCGAAGCTGCCGCGACCAAGAGCTCGCGGCCGAGCGCCGAGGACCTGTGGAGCCTGGTGCAGCTCGCGCGACGGCTCGGCGCGCCGCTCTGGCGAGTGCCGCTGGCGATCCGGCGCGCGCGGGCGGCGCAGCGGCGCTTCCAGCAGGACCTGCTGGCGATCGGCGAGCGGACCCTCGCCCACGGCCGGACGCACGGGCTGCCGGTGGTGGTCGTCTGCGGGCCGCTCCACGTCATCCACGACCCGGCCATCCAGTCCGGCGTGCCGGAGATCCTGCGCGGCAACGGCGTCCTCGCGCTGCCGATGGACTGCTACCCGGTGGCCGGGCGGGCGCCGCGGCTGGTGAGCCTCTACTGGCACGCGGCTCACCGCACGCTGCACGTGGCCGCCGCCGCGCGGCAGACGGGGGACGCCTTCCCCCTGCTGCTCTCCTCCTTCGGCTGCGGCCCGGCGTCCTTCTTCGAGCACGGGTTCTCGACGCTCCTCGGGAGCTACCCGCACACCGCCATCGAGAGCGACGGCCACGGCGGCAGGGCGGGCTACACGACGCGCGTCCAGGCGTTCGTCCACACGCTCCGCCGCTACTCCGGCGGGCCCTCGCCGATCCCGCGCGAGAAGGCCGAGCTCTTCACCCTCGACAAGAGCCCGCTCGAGCGCGAGCGCGACTCGCGGCTGGTCGTCTTCAGCACCTCGGAGCACTTCAGCCCGATGCTGGCCGCGGCCTACCGCTCGATCGGCTACGACGCGGTGGCCGCGCCCCGCTTCGACGCGACCACGCTCGCCCACGGCCAGCGCAACTGCTCGGGCAAGGAGTGCCTGCCCTACCAGATGATCTGGGGCTCGTACCGGCGCTTCCTCGAGGCGCAGCCGCCGGAGAAGCGCACCGTGCTCCTCGGCGTCACCGACGAGGGCCAGTGCCGCAACTGCATGTTCGCGGTGAAGGACCAGCTCAACCTCGACCAGATGGGGCTCAGGCCGCGGGTGCACGCGCGCGAGCTGGAGATCGCCGGCGATCGCCACCCGCTGCTCTACTTCCACTTCTGGGTGGGCGTCGTCACGGTGGACCTCCTGCACGGGCTCGCCGCCTACCACCGGGCCTGCGAGACGGCGCCGGGCGAGGTGGACGCGCTGCACGAGGGCTTCGGCCAGGAGGTCGTCCGCCTCTTCGAGCGCCCGCTGCCGGAGCGGGCCTGGAGGGCGGTGGCCCAGCAGCGGCGCCTCTACCAGGAGGCGGCGAGCCTCCTCGAGCGCGCGGCGCAGGCCTACGCGCAGCTCGGACGCCGCGGCAGCGGCGACGGCAGCGGCAGCGGCGGCCGCAGCGGCAATGGCAACGGCAGCGGCAATGGCAACGGCAGCGGCAGCGGCAACGGCCACGGCCGGCGCCCGCGGGTGCTCCTCACCGGCGACGTCTTCATGCGCATCGACGACGTGGGCAACGGCGGGCTGATCCGCAAGCTCGGCGCGCAGGGCATCCACGTCATCGTCGAGCCCTACCTGCTCTACCCGGAGTACCGCGGCTACGAGACGACCATCGAGCGGCGCAACCAGCTCTCCCCGCTGCTGCCCGGCCTGCTCTTCGCGCGGGGGGCGATGGGCGCCGTGCGCCGCGACCTCTACCGGCGCGTGCGGCGGCACCACCCCTGGCTGCCGATGCCGGACGTGGGCAAGGTGGTCCGGACCAGCCGCCAGCTGATCGGCCGTGACCCGAGCGGCGAGGCGCCGATCACCATCGGCAGCGTGCTCTCCAGCTGGAAGGAGGGGATCTGCGACGGCATCATCGTCGCCAGCCCCTGGTCCTGCGCGCCGGGGCTGGTCGCCGAGAGCCTGCTCCGCCACGAGCGGCAGATCCCGATGCTCTTCGTCTACTGCGACGGGACCCCCCTCGACGAGCCGCGCCTCAACCGCTTCACCTTCCGGCTGAAGCACGGCCAGGGGTACGGCCAGGGGTACGGCTAGGGGTAATAGAGCTCCGCGCTGCTGTAGGTCGTGGTCCCGTCGGTGCCGCCGCTGATCAGCACCACGCCCGAGGGGAGCAGCAGCGCCGCCGCCTTCTCCCGCGCCACCTTCAGGTTGCCGGTCTTCTTGAAGCTGTTCGTCGCCGGGTCCCACAGCTCGGCGTAGCTGGTGGTGGCGAAGACCTCGTAGCCGCCCGCGACGAGCACCTTGCCCGAGGGCAGCAGCGTCGCCGTGTGGTCGCGGCGGAAGGTGGTGGTCACCAGCGAGCCCGCCGCCGAGAAGCTGTCGGTGGACGGGTCGTAGAGCTCGGCGACCCCGCCGTTGCCGCCGGCGATGATCAGCACGCGACCGTCCGGCAGCAGCGCCGCGGCGTGCAGGTAGTGCATGTCGCTCATCGCCTGGGCGGTCGCCGTGAAGGTGCCGCCCGTCGGATCGTAGAGCTCGGCGGTCTTCTGCATCCCGCTGCTCCCGCTGTTGCCGCCGGCGATGAGGACCTTGTCGGTCTTCAGCAGCGTCGCCGTGTGGTACGAGCGGACCTTGGTCAGCTTGCCGGTCGCGGTGAACTTCCCCGTGGCCGGATCGTAGAGGTCGGCGAGGTCGGTCTCGGCGGAGGTGGAGACGCCGCCGGCGACGAGGACCTTGCCGCTCGCGAGCAGGGTCGCCGTGTGCGCCATGCGCGCCGCGCCCATGCTGGTGCCGGCGCCGGTGAGCAGCGTGAAGGCGTTGCCGACCGGGTCGTAGAGCTCGGCGCTCGCGGTCGGCGTGCCGCCGCTCCCGTTGCCCACGTCGAAGCCGCCGGTGATGAGCACGGTGCCGTCCTTGAGCAGCGTCGCGGTGTGGCTGGCGCGGGGCGTCTTCAGGGAGCCCGCCGCGCTCCAGCTCCCCTTCGCGGGATCGTAGAGCTCGGCGCTGGCGATCGGGTTCCCCCACTTGACGAGCTGGCCGCCGGTCACCAGGACCTTCCCGCTGGCGAGGAGCGTCGCCGTGTGGCGGTAGCGACCCGCGGTGAGCGGGCCGGTGTAGCCGAAGACTCCGCTCGGGGGCAGGTCGGGCTTGAGCAGGTCCGGCTTCAGGAGGTCGGGCTTGAGCAGGTCCGGCTTCAGGAGGTCGGGCTTGGGCGCGTCGGGCTTGAGCGCGTCGGGCTTGAGCGCGTCCGGCTTCGCAGCGTCGGGCTTGAGCGCGTCCGGCTTCGCGGCGTCGGGCTTGGGCGCGGCGTCTGGCTTCCTGGTGTCCGGCTGCGCCGCGGCCGCGGCCGGGGGCAGGTCCGCGGCAGGCCCGTCGGGTTTGACGATCTTCTGGTCGACCCGCGCGTCCGGCGTGCTGGCGCTGTCCCCGCAGGCGACGAGCCAGGGCACCGCGACCGCGGTGAGGATCCAGCGCAGGTGGGAGGGGGTCGTCCTCGCAGGGCCTCGGCGGTGCATGGTCATCCTTGGCAAGGGGTGGCGATCGAAGGGTCGGGCGCTCACGGGCTCACACGTTGCCGTCTTCCAGAGCATCAACGGGCGGGATCGGAGGAAGTTTAGCAGCCTCGCCAGGGCCTGCCGGCCGCGCGGACCGGCGCCGCAGGGTCGCGCGCACCGGCGCCGCAGGGTCGCGCGCACCTGCCGCAGGGTCGCGCGCACCTGAGCCGCGTGGTGGCGGTTGCTGCGGCCACCTTGAGGCCCAGCGCCCCCGGAGAGCCTCCGGCTTTCAGAGGCGCGTTCTGCGCCGTTGACCTTTGCGACAGGGTAGTTCTGCGCCGGCGTCCCGTGGATCGGATCTTGCGAAGACAACGTGCGGCCCACGGATCCCCCCTGGCGGGTGGGGGAAACGGAGGTTGTCGTGCGTCCGATCATCTCTGCCTGGCTCGTGCTGCTCCTCGTGGGCTGCACCGTGCCGAACCCTGGCTACGAGCTGGCCGACCAGGGCCTCATCCCGGACCAGCGGGCGGGCGGCGAGCCGCGCTCCGAGGAGTCAGCGCCGCCGGTCCCGACGAGCGACGCGATGCCCGGGACCCCGGACCTGGCGCAGCCCGACAGCGGCTGCACGAGCGGGAGCTGCAAGGCACCTCACGCGAAGGGGACCTGTATCCAGGGGCGGTGCATGGACCTCACCTGCGACGAGGGGTGGGGCGACTGCAACGGCAGCATGGCCGACGGCTGCGAGACGAACCTCCTCGAGGACCCCGAGCACTGCGGCAAGTGCAGCCGCCACTGCTCGGCTGGCCCCAACGCGAGCGCGACCTGCTCCGGAGGGGACTGCGGCCGCACCTGCGTGCCGCCCTACCAGGACTGCAACGGCGACCCGAAGGACGGCTGCGAGATCCCGGTGGGCGTGCCGAACAGCTGCGGCCTCTCTGGCCTCACCGACTTCCAGAGCGCGGCGGGCGCGACGCCCGGCTGCGGCACCGCCTACTGCGGCTCCGGCGACTTCGGCTGGGCGACGGGCAACGTGAGCTTCGGCTCGTGGCACTGCGTCTTCTGCTCGCACTGCGAGCAGTTCGCCGACGGCTTCGCCTGGTGCATCGCCAGCCAGGGGACCTTCTCGGCGCAGCGCTGCACGAACTGCTGCAAGGTGGGGGACCCGACCTACCCGGCGGTCTGTCAGAACTGAGCCGACGACGCGCGCTGCAGTCAGCGTCGAGCTGCCTCACATCGTCCTGGGCGAGCCGCTGAGCTGGAGGTTGGGGTCGGAGGTGGCGTCGATGCCATAGGCGAACACCTGCTGGCCCGCGGCCACGCCCGGGAGCACCAGCTGGAACCGATGGGCGGTGCCTCCCCCACAGGCGTTCGTGACCGCCGGCTCGTTGCCCTGGTTGGCCGCGACGCCATGGACCACGGCGCCGCTGCCGGCAGGCCCGCCGACGTAGAGGTGTACGGCGATGGACGTCGACGGCGCGTCCGGGTCGCAGGCCCAGCCGCTGGCGATCCCTCCCTTCACCGAGTCCAGCCAGCCGATCGGCCCGCGTCCGCCCGGGGGCGTCGACGGCGGCGGGTTGCTGCCGCCACCCGGGGTCGGGGCGTTGCCTCCCACCACCTGGCGGTACTGGGCGACCCTCGCCTTGACCAGGTCGAGGTACTTCCTGCCCCAGAGCGTGGTGGGCTCGATGTCGTTGGTCGTCTCCTCGTCCCAGCCCTGGTCGCCCTTCACGAATTCATTGAACTGGTTGATGAAGAGGAAGCGAGGCCTGAGCTGCTGCGCGAGGTCCATGAAGGCGTGGAAGGTCGCTCCTCCCCGGCGCAGATCCCCCTGAGTCGTCGGTAGCTGCTTGGCCCGATCACCCCAGCCATCGTGAGCCGGGTTCGCCATGGTCACGGTGAAGGACTCGACCTGCCCCTGGGACGTGGCATACGACGGACCGGTGCTGGGAGCCGCTCGAGAGTTCAAGCGGTCGATCCAGGTCCAGAGCCGATCGAAGGTCGGCAGGCCGAGCGCCCCGCTGCCGGTGTAGCCGACGTTTCCGATCTGGTTCGAGAGGTAGCCGCCCATCTTGCGCAGGGTGAGCTGCGGGAAGCTCGTGCTGGCGATGCGATCGAGATCGGCGAAGCGGTAAGAGAAGGTCGGCGCCGAGAAGTAGGCGACCATGAGCGGCTTGCCGCCATAGAGGGTGGCCACGCTCGGTCGGGCAGCCAGCAGCTGGGCATAGAACTCCACCTGCAGCTCCCAGGCGGTGCGGTTGCCCCTCGAGGGCAGAGGCTCCCAGGCGGTCGGCTCGTAGCCGCCCAGCAGCGGGATGACCCGGACCTGCTTGCCGTGGATGCGCCCGAGCTCTTCGAAGACGCGGATGATCTCCGCGTTGTTGTCGCGGATGGCTCCCATCGCCACCGCGAACGCGTCATTGGGCTGGCAGCCGAGCACGCCGCGGATCCACTGCAGCAGCTGCTGGTCGCCGGCGGCGGTCTTCGGCACGTTCGGGATCGGTTGCTGGATGGCGCTCGAGATGCCCTCGAAGTAGCGCTGGTACTCCTCCGGGAGCTGCCTTCCGTTGGCGACGTACTTCGCGATGATGATGCTCGGGATCTCGCTGCTGTACGTCGAGGCCGCGAAGGTGCAGGCCACGTTGTTGGTGTGGTCCAGCAGGACAGCGTCGACGCCCATCTCGATCATCCAGCGGTAGTGCTGATCGATGATCGCGCGGTCCGACGAGTCATACCCGCCGCCCAGCGCCGCCATGCTGCTGCTGGAGAGGGTGGGCAGGATCGGGGAGTCCCAGCGGCGAATTTGTGGTCCGTGCCAGGCCTCGTACTCCATCACCACGTAGCGCTCCAGCTCGGCGTTCGCGGGAGCCGGAGGCGTCGTCGGAGGCGTCGGAGGCGTCGGAGGGGCGCTGCCCTCGGTGCAGATCGCTGTGCGGGTCGGCGCGAACTCCGCGCTCAGCGTGAACTGCACGGCGAGGTCGCCGATCGGGTGGCCAGCGAGGTGATGCGTCAACCAGCCTTGCTTGCCCAGGGGATCGGCCTCGCGACCGAGGACCCCCCGATAGAGCGTGTCGATGCGGCCCGCCGCGTCGAGGGGCCGCCCCTGGTACTCCGGGCTCTGATAGAAGCCGCGCACGACGCCCTCGACCCGGGTCGGGCAGGTCTGCGAACGCATCCAGGCGGTCCACCCGGCGAGCCCCTGGGGCTCTCCCTCGCGGCCGAGCGCGCCTCGGTAGAGCTGGCTGACCAGCGCATCGATCGCCGAGCCCGCCGCCGTCTGGCGGGAGCCCTCGGCGCTGCCGAGCTCTCCCGTGCACCCCGGGGACGAGACCATCAGCGCGAGGCAGAGGCAGGACAGCCCTCGTCGTGTCATCGGCACCTCCTTGCACCGCCAGGTAGCAACTGTCGATCCAGCGCGGCAGGCTCCGTGTCGCGAGCCTTTCCTGGGGGTTGGTCCCGCTGAAGGGCGAGGCCATGGCAAGAAGCTGCCCCCGCGCGGATACGTCCTGGCCAGTCGGCGCCCGGATGTCCTGATCTGGTCACGACGCGCCGGACCCGCTGACGGGGCCGGGCGAGCCCGCCCCGCCCGCCGCGACCCAGGCTGTCGTGGCACGATCTGCTCCGCCACGTCTTCGCCATCGAGACCCACGTCTTCTCGGCGAGGTCTTCGGAAGGGGCTCGTCGCGGCCGCGGCCGCATCGCGCTCGTCACGCCGCCTCGGTCACTCCCGTCGCACCTGCTGGCGCTCGGCAAGGCCAGGTAGCCGAGGTGGCCAGCTGCCTCGGCCCGCGGCCTCGCGCCTGACCGCTGGGTTGAACGACTGGCGACGGGCGCCGCGTGGCACGCCCTCTGCAACGCTGCCCCTGCGAGGCGGAGAGCCGGCGCAGAGGAGGAGACTCATGCGGCGCAGACTGATGCGGGGGTCGGTGGTGGCGACGGCGCTCATCGTGCTGAGCGCAGCCCCTTCGCGGACGGCGAGGGCCGACCACCCGCGGCCGAGGCTCGCGGGAGCGCGCGCCGCTGCCCAGGGACGCCAGGTCCTGGCGGGCATGCCGGGCCAGCTCGCGCGGATGGAGTCGGGCAGGGAGCGCGCCCACGCGCAGGCGCGGATGCGCCGTCTCGGGTACCGACGGGATGGCGTGGAGATCCGGGAGGACCTGGCCGGGCTGACCAGCCATGTCTCGCAGCGAGACCCCACTCACCGCCACTACAACAGCCTGGCGCGCCGGGTCGCCGGACGGTTGCAGGAGCAAGAGGCGCTGCCGGCGGGTGAGGGTCAGGCGGGCCTGCAGCGCTACCTGCAGCCGTTCCAGTTCCAGGTCCGGGGGGGCGGCACGACGACCAGCACCAACGTGGTGGGCCTGCAGCGCGGGAGCGGCGGGACTGGCGAGACGGTGGTCGTGATGGCGCACCTGGATGGTCTCACCCGTCTGCAGCGGGGCTCCTCCCCCGCCTATCAGGGCGCCAACGACAACGCCTCGGGGGTCGCCGCCGCTCTCTATGTCTCCGACGTCCTCGGGCGCGCCGCGCGCATGGGACGCAAGCCGCTCCGGCGCGACGTGCTCTTCGTCTTCCCCTCGGCCGAGGAGCAGGGCATCAAGGGCTCCGCGGCGGTGGCCGCCGCCCTGCGCCAGCAGTTCCCGACCCGGAAGATCGTCGGCGTCATCAACCTCGAGATGGTCGGCCGCAGCGCCGACCCCCGGCAGGTCTTCATGGTCGGCGGTGACAGCGCCGCGGCCGCCGCGCAGAACCCCGTGCACGCCGCCGCGCTGAGCTTGAAGCTGAAGGGCAACATGGCCAGACCGGTCGCCGATACCCGCTACTGGGACGCGAGCGACCACGCCAGCTTCGCCCGGCAGGGGATCCCTTCGGTGATGCTCTCGGGGCTGGACTTCACCGGCTATCACAAGGCGGCCGACACCAGCGCCGCGCTCGACCCGCAGTACAACCACGCGGTGGCCCGCACGGTGCTGCGCCTGGTGCACAAGCTCGCCGAGTGACCAGCGCGGTGCTCGCACATGCGAACCCGATCCTCAGCGCGCCAGCCCGCGCTGCCTGAGCGCAGCCTCCAGGGAGCCGAGACCGCCGGCGAAGGGGTTGCCGCGGGCCAGCATCAGCCGCTGCCCGGAGAAGACCGCCGCCAGGCCGGGCGAGCTCGAGCCGATCTGGAAGGTGCGCTGGAAGCGGACCTGCTCGAGCGGCGCCAGCACGCGCCCCGCCCCGTCGCAGAGGACCCGCGCCTCGAGGTCGATGATCGCGACCGGGACGAGCTCTCCGAGGGGCGTCCGCCGCCGCCGCCGGATCGCCGCGATCGTCACCGCCAGCCCCGCCGCGGCGAGGCCGCCGATGGCGACGAGGATGAGGCCGAGGGTCCAGGTGCCCTGGACCATCGCCACGGCGCCGCCGGCCCCCGGGAGGAGCGTCAGCAGAGAGAGCACGAAGGCCAGGGTCGCCAGGGACGCCGTGCGGGTGTTGACGATCCGCAGCCGCTGCCCGTCCTGCACTATCTTCACCCCGCTCCCGGACCCGAGCTCGGTCATCGGACCTCTCCTCGAAGGGGCGAGATGGTAGCACGGGCCGCCGGACCGCCGGACGGCCGGGCCAGGAGGACCAGGAGGACCCAGGAGGACCCAGCGCGCCGTGATCCGCCTCAGCGCGCCGCTCCCTCCACCGTGACCCGCCCGATCAGCGCCTGCATCTCGCTCTGCAGCGCCGCCTTCTCCTCGTCGAGCTTGACGAAGCGGGCGGTGAGCTTGCTCAGCTGCTCCTCGAGGGAGGCGAGGCTCTTCGTCAGCGTCGCCTTGAGGCCCTCGTTGCCGCGGCTCTTGCGCAGCAGGTCGAGGTTCCGCCGCACGCTCTCCTGGTCCTCGGAGAGGGTCGACTTGAGCCCCGAGATGCGCGCCTGCTCGGCCTCGGCCTTCTCCAGCTTCTCCTTGGCCGCGAGGATCTTCTGCAGCACGGGCTTGACCGAGGCCGGCACCTCGCCCTGGCCGAGGTAGAGCTTGAGCACGGTGCCCGCGAGCGAGGTGTCGATCCCGATCCAGCGCCGCACCGGCGAGCTCCACTCGACGACCAGCTCCCGCTTGCCGTGCGCCGGCACGCGGACCGGCACGAAGCTCGCCTCCGCGGTCTGCACCGTGCCCGCCGGCGGCCGGCGCAGCTTGTACTCGCGCGAGGGGCGCAGCGACTTGACGTAGGTGACGAGCGGCGTGTCGTGCTGGTTGCTGACGGTGTAGGTCGTGCGGGTGAAGTCCATCACCTCCGACTCGATCATCCCGCGCTGGATGCGCAGGAGCCTGACCGGCTGCTGGCCGCTCGTCGCGGTGTGGCTCATCGTCACGCTGCCGTCGATGGAGTAGGTGAGGAAGAGCGTCGAGCCCTTCTCCATCCGCTCGAGGAAGCCCTCGCCGACGAAGGTCCCCCGCGAGTAGATCGCCACCGGGCCTTGCTCCAGCGCGAAGCCGGAGGCGTTGGTGAGCTTCACCGCGCTGTAGGGGTGCGAGGCGGCCTGGCCGCCGGTCAGCTCGGGGCGGAAGAGCGCGACCTCCTCGCCGGGGACGCGCGCGTTGACGATGTTGACCAGCGTCGAGGAGCTGTCGGGGACGGTGACCGCGTCCTTGAGGTCGTAGCGGAAGAGGCTGCCCACCTTCTCGCCCTTGACCTCGGTCTTCACGCGCTCGAGCTGCTTCTCCAGCATCACGTTCATCGCCTCGGGGGCCTTCTGCGCCCAGGCGTGGCGAGCGGCGCGGAGCTCTGTCGGCTTCGGCTCCACCTTCGGCTCCTCCCTCGGCTCGGCGTTGCTGTCGCGCTCGGCGGCGCGGGTGCGCGAGTAGGCGCGCTGCAGGGCGTCCCTGGTCCCGGACGCCGGCGCGTCGCCCCAGCCCGCCTCGTCGCGCGGCGGCGCCTGCACCGTGGTCGCCTCCGGCGACGGCGAGAGGTCGGGGCGGCGGGCGTAGCGCGGCGCGTGCAGATCGTAGAGGAAGGACATCGGCGTGCCGGTGACGAGCGAGAGCGAGACGTCGCGCCACGACTCGCCGGAGACGTTGTCGACCACGGCCCAGCCCTGCAGGAGCGGCGGGCGCTCGCGCTGCAGCACCAGCCGGTAGGCCGGCTTCCACATCGGCATCTCGACGATGTAGCTGACCAGCAGATCGTGGTCCTCGGCGCCGGCGAGGCGCACGGTGAGCGCGATCGACTTCCAGCTCCCCTCCTCGAGGGAGACGTCGAGGCTCTTGTCGAGGCCGGCCTCCAGGGTGCGGTCGAGGAGCTCGATCCGCTCGAGCGCGCTGACCGGGTAGACGACCAGGTCCCCGCCCGCCTCCTTGACGGTGACGCTCCAGGCGCTGCTCGCGTGCTTGCCCTCGCCCAGCCCCTGCTCGACGCCGACCACGCGGCCGGCGGCCTGGCCGCGCCGGCCGTGGAGCCGCACGCGCGCGCCGCGGAAGACGCGGAGCACGTCGAGCAGTCCGGCCGCGCCGCGCACCTGCTTCGGCAGCTCGGCGAGGACCCGGTCGCCGCCCTTCTCGAGGGGGAGCGAGACCGAGAGCGGCCGCCCCGAGCCGCGGTCGATGACGGTCAGCGACTTGAGGAGGTCGTTGATCTGGCTCGGCCGGCAGTGGAGGGTGAGCGCGTTGCCCTGCAGCTTGCCCTCGCGCTCGAAGTAGCCGACGCCGTTCTGGTAGAGGACGACGCGCCGCACGGGGAGCTGCTCGGTGATGACGCGCGGCTCGCCCCCCGGCAGGGTGCCCGCGCAGGAGAGCTGCGTCAGGCCGAGGACCAGGAGCAGCCGGCGGCTGGCTCGATGCGCCATGAGATCAGACCTCCTTGGTGGCAGGACGCTGCCTGCCGCCTGTTGCGCCTCGGTGGGGATGGCGGGCGGATCTTCG
Source organism: Myxococcota bacterium (assembly GCA_022710245.1). Next base: position 516 of record JAKLHH010000016.1, on the reverse strand, counting down.
CAGGCGGGAGGGGCGCCTGTCTACCAGGCCCGCCGCCCGGCTCGGCCGCTCCAGGCCGCCCGCCCGGCCCGCCTGGCTCCGACCTGCTCCGGAAGGTCCGCCACCGGTCACCGTACGACCGTTGTCCAGAAGCGGAGTTGCCAATGGCCGGTCGGTGCGCTCACCTCCTCACCCTCACCCTCACCCTCCTCGTGTCCGCCTGCGGGTCGAGCAACGCGCCCCCCATGGCCGACGGACCGGCAGTGGACGCGAGCATCGGAGACTCGGGCGCTCAGCCCGACGGCGCGGCGACCAGGCCCGACACGGTGGTGACCAGGCCCGAGGCCGGCAAACCCAAGGCCGACGCCTCGGTGACCAAGCCCGATGCCAGCAAGCCCAAGCCCGACGGCCCGGTGACCAAGCCCGACGCCTCGGTGACCAAGCCCGACGCCCCGGTGACCAAGCCCGACGCCAGCAAGCCCAAGCCCGACGGCACGGTGATCAAGCCCGACAGCTGTGTGCCCTCCTGCACCGGTA
>JAKLHH010000159.1 GCA_022710245.1 Myxococcota bacterium | reverse complement strand
CAGCGGCACCCGCCAGGTGTACTCGACGTCCTCGAGCTGCGAGCTGAAGCTCTGCTGCCAGTCGGCCGGGTCCACGGTGGCGAGCATGACGTCGAGGCTGCCCTTGCCGAGCAAGCGCACGTGGGGCGGTGTCAGCGAGACGCCGAGGCGGAGCCCGCGCGTGGGCGCGACGATGACCCCGAGCTGGAAGAAGAGGTTGACGAGCTTCGCCTCGCCGCTGACAAAGTCGACGCCGGGGTTGTACTGCTTGCCCTGCTGGTCGGGGATGAGGGTGAGGAGCTGCGAGAAGCTCCAGGCCCGCACTGTGGTGCCGAGCGTGAGGCCGGCCTGCAGCCAGCGCCAGGGCCGGATCGCATAGGTGAGCCCCATCCACAGAGTGCGATCGACCATCAGGTTGGAGCCGCCCATGCCGAGCGCGACAGGCCCGCAGCGCACGTCCTTCTGGCTGAAGATCTGGGCGGCCTTGTCGAGGTACGGCACCGCGATGGTGATGCCGACGGCGTGGCGGACGCGCCCCTGGCCGAGCTGCTTGGCGAAGCCGAAGGTCGCCGGAAAGCCGAAGAAGGCGTCCTCGTCGCTGGTCAGGCGCGTGCCGCAGAGGTCCGCGACCTCCGCCGTCTTGCGGCGGAGCTTGTACGCGCTCATCGAGACCTGCAGCAGCGTCGAGGAGGTCGTGGCGATGATGCCGGCGGGGTTGTAGTAGGCAGCGGCGGCCTCACCGGAGAGCGCGGTGAACGCGCCGCCCATGCCCGCGGCGCGATCGCCGATCAGCACGTCCTGGTAGTGGGTGTCCCCGCCAGCGTGCGCGCGGCCCGTGGGCGCGGCGAGGAGCGCGGTGGAGAGCAGCAGCGCGAGCCAGCGGGCGCGCATCGAGACCTCTTCGTCGGCGTTGCTGGGCGCAGAGTAGCAAGGCCCGCGCCGCGCTGCCAGAGTCCTGGCATCGGCGCTGCCAGAGTCCTGGTCATCGGCGTCCTCGGCGGGCGGCGACCCACCAGGTCTGGGCGGGCGGAGGTGGGGCTAGGAGGCCAGCACGCGCTGGATGGCGCGCAGGAGCGCCTCCTCGCTGAAGGGCTTCTGCAGCAGCGCGACCCGCCCGGCGACCACGTCGTGCCGGCCGAGCACCTCGTCCGGGTAGCCAGAGATGAAGAGGACTCGCATCCCCGGCCGCGAGGCCGCCACGCGATCGGCCAGCTCGCGCCCGTTCATCAGCGGCATCACCACGTCGGTGATCAGCAGATCGATCCGCTCCGGGTAGCCGGCCGCGAGCGCCAGCGCCTGCGGGACGTCCACCGGCGCCAGCACGCGCAGCCCGGCGCCGCCCAGCCGCCGCTCCATGATCGCGCGCAGCGCCCGGTCGTCCTCGACGACGAGCACGGTCGTATCCGCGATCGGCGCGCTCGCCCGCGCGTCCGCGCGCGGCACCTCCGCCGTACCTGCCTCCGGCAGGTAGACGCGGAAGGTGGTCCCCTCGCCGACCCGGCTCTCCACCGCGATCTGTCCGCCTGCGCCCTGGACGATGCCGTAGACCGTCGAGAGGCCGAGCCCGGTGCCCTGCCCGACGGGCTTGGTGGAGAAGAACGGCTCGAAGACGTGGGCCAGGACCTCGTCGCTCATGCCGCTGCCGGTGTCGCTCAGCTCGAGGACCACGTGCCGACCGGCGGGCACCAGGGCCTGCGCGTCCGCGAAGGCCGCGTCGAGCTCGCGGCGCGAGAGCGCGATGCGCAGCCGCCCGCCGCGCGACATCGCGTCGCGGGCGTTCACGGCCAGGTTCAGCAGGAGCTGCTCGAGCTGACCGGGGTCCGCGACCACCCGCCAGGGCGCGCTGGTCCCCTCGAGCTCCACCCGGATGTCCTCGCCGATCAGCCGCACCAGCAGCTTGTGCAGGCCGGCGACCAGCTCGCCGAGGACGAGGAGCTGCGGCGTGGCGTGCTGCTTGCGGCTGAAGGCCAGGAGCTGCCGCGTCAGGTTCGTGGCGCGACGGACCGCCGTCAGGATCTCTCCCAGGTCCTCGCGGCTGGCGTGGCCCGCCGGGAGCTCCTGATCGATGGCGTCCGAGGAGAGCGTGATCACGCCAAGGAGGTTGTTGAAGTCGTGCGCGACGCCCCCGGCGAGGCGCCCGATCGCCTCCATCTTCTGCGCCTGGAGCAGCTGCTGCTCGAGGCGGCGACGCTCGGTGAGGTCGGTGAACGCCACGACGAGGATGTCGCCGATCTTCGCCGCGCGCGACGAGACCCACCGCGTGCTGCCGTCCTTGCAGCGGACCGGCAGCTCGGGCACGGACTCGCGCCCACCGGGCTCGGCCAGCAGCTCGTCGATCCACCGCGCGGCCTGCCGGCGCGTCCCCTCCTCGGGGAAGACGACCGGCAACACGCGCTCGAGGTCGTCGAGGTCCGCGAGCGTGTAGCCAGAGGCCTCGATGAAGGCGCGGTTCAGCGAGAAGAAGCGCCGGCCTCGCAAGATCGCCAGCGGGACCGGCGAGAGCTCGAGGAGCTGCGCCTGCCGCGCCTCGCTCTCGCGCAGCGCCTCGACGGCCGCCAGCCGATCGATCAGGATGCCGGCCTGGGCCGCGATGGTCTCCAGCGCGCTGCGCCGCGCGGCGGACACCTGATCGACCCGGCAGGTCGCCAGGTTCAGGCTGCCGTGCACCTCCCCCTCGTGGCGGATCGGCACCATCGCGATGGCGCGGAAGCCGGCGCCGAGGACTCCGCGCGCCGCCTCGCTCATCTCGCCCTGGCTGTCGGCCGCCTCGCGGAGCTCGTCGTGCCCCGCGTAGAGGACGAGCCCGCGCCGGACCAGGCGCGCGTGCACCGAGTTGCCGTCGTGACGCGCGACCCCTCTGGCGAACGCCTCCGGCACGTTCCGCTGCTGCACCAGCTTCAGCTCACCGCTCGCCGCATCGCGTCCGTAGATGCCGCCGGCCTCCATCCCGGAGGCGCGCAGCGCCGCCTCCAGCGTCAGCCGCAGCCCCTCGTCGAGATCTCGCGCGCTGGCGAGGCCGAGCGCCAGGTCTCGGGCGACCAGCAGGACCTCTTCGCTGCTCCTGCGCTCGCTTGGCTCCATCGAGCTCCGCTCACCTGTGTTGGGGTGCCAGTTTGCCGATTACCCGGTCAGCCGATTATAGGAGCGCCGAGGGGCCGAGCGCCACGGTCGATCGCCCCTGGGGCGTGGGCGGGAGGCGCCCGCCTCGCTCAGCGCGGGCGGCGGGTGCGGGCGACCGGCGCCGCGAGCTTCTGCGCCCCGAGCCTGCTCGCCGCGGCCTGCGCCTCGGAGTAGTCCACGGGGACGCCGATCAAGGTGGGCCCGCGGCCGGCGAGCGCCCGCTTCACCAGCGGCGCGATCTCGGCGGCGCTCTTCACCACGTAGCCCTTCGCGCCCATCCCGCGCGCGAGCGCGACCACATCGAGCGCTGGCACGTCGACGGCCGCCGGCGTGAGCCCGTTGCGCCGCTGGTGGTTCTCGATCAGCCCGAGCCGCCGGTCGATGAGGACCAGGTGCACCAGCGGGACGCCCTCCTTCGCCGCCGTCGCCAGCTCCTGCACGTTCATCATCAGGCCGCCGTCGCCGCTCACCGAGACGACCCTCAGCTCCGGTCGCGCGAGCTTGGCGCCGAGCGCCGCGGGGAGCGCGGTGCCCATCGTCGAGAGCCCGTTCGGCACCATCACCTCGCCGCGGCCCTGCCGCACGTCCAGCCACTGGGTGAGGAAGCCCTTGTTGAGCCCGACGTCGCCGAAGACCATGGCCCGCCCGCCACCGGCGGCCCCGTCCAGCGCGCGGCGCAGCTCGGCCATCACCCGCTGAGGCTTCACCGGCGCCTCGCCGCGGCCGCCGAGGTGGCTGCCCAGCTCCTCGGCGTGCCTGGCGCGGATCGCGCGCGCCTGCTCGAGGCCCGCGGCCGGAGCGGTGTAGCTGCCGAGGCTGCGGTGCAGCGCGCCGAGCCCCTTGACCAGCCCGCCGGTCAGCTCCACGGCCGGGCGCATGCCCGTGATCTTGTGCTCGGCGGGCAGCGGCTGCGTGCTCAGGTGGATCACGCGGGCGCGGCCCCTCGGGTTGAACGCACGGGGGTCGAAGGTCTCCGTGGGGTGGTAGCCGACGGAGATGATCAGGTCAGCCTGGCGCACCAGTTCGGCGCCCTTGCCCCTGGCGAAGGCGTCGAGCGGCGGCACCACCTGCTCGTGCTGCGTCGGGAACATGCCCTTGGCGATCGCCGAGGGCACCACCGGGATGCCGTGCAGCTTCGCGAAGGCGAGGACGCCGCGCGCGGTGAGGTCCGCGCGCTCCTGCAGGTACGGGTGCGCCTCCGCTGGTCAGGGTAGCCACCCACGGGAGCGGCCCTCAGCCGGCGGCGAAGCCGGAACAGGCAACTAGCCTCTGGCGCAGTGCGTCGCGACCTGTCTAGAATGGTCCGCGATGGAGGTATGGTGATGCAAAGCGTTAGCGAGGGACCGTCGAGGGGGACGCCGTTTCGAGTGGCTGACTATCGACCTGAGGTGCAGGCGCTGCTGCGGGAGAAGCTGACCCCCGTCGAGGAGGTGGTCCGCGCGCTGCCAACGCGGTTCCGCTTCTTCTCCACCCTGGCGCTGAGCGCGCCGCGCGGGTTCCTGCGCAAGCTCTCGCTGCGGGACGACTACGAGGACGTGCACTACTACTGCGCGCTCTCCGTCGAGCCCTACGCCTTCCTGCGCAACCCGCACGTGAAGATCACCTGCGCTTACCACTCCGCCGTCGACCGCTTCATCGCGGAGAAGATGGGCAAGACCGTCGCCCACCTCCCGCGCCAGTTCATCCAGTTCGGCGAGACGATGAAGAAGGAGGGCATCATCGACTTCGCCGTTGCGACGGTGGCCCCGCCCGACGCAGACGGCTACGTCAACCTCGGCGTCAACTGCGAGACGATCTTCGAGGCGTTCAACCACTTCGCGGACGGCAAGCGGGTGAAGATCTTCATCGAGATCAACTCCCACATGCCCTGGGTGAACGGGATCCCCGAGACGAACGGCAACCGCATCCACCTCTCGCGCGTCGACGCCGCCTGGGAGCACCACGAGCGGCTGACGCAGCTCCCCAACATCGTGGCGAGCAAGGCCGAGGAGAAGATCGCCGAGCACGCCGCGCGCTTCGTCGAGGACGGCGACACGGTCCAGCTCGGCATCGGCGGCATCCCCAACGTGGTCGCCGCCCGGCTGCAGGAGCGGCGCGACCTGAAGGTCCACTCCGAGCTGCTCACCGACTCGATCGTCGATCTGGTCCAGGCCGGCGCCGTCGACAGCCGCGGCAAGGCCTGCTTCGACGGGCTCGTCGTCGGCGCCTTCGCGACCGGCACGGACAAGCTCTACGACTGGCTGCACCGCAACCCGCAGGTCGCGCTGCTGCCGATCCGGATGACCAACGACCCCTGCTCGATCGCGCGCAACAAGCGGATGAAGGCGATCAACTGCGCGCTGATGGTGGACCTGCACGGGCAGGTCTGCTCCGACGGCATCGGCTTCAAGCAGGTGAGCGGCATCGGTGGCCAGCTGGAGTTCGTCTCGGGGGCGCAGCTCTCCGAGGTCGGCCGGGCGATCATGTGCCTGAAGTCGACGAAGCGGGTGGGCGGCAAGCTCCGCTCGAACATCGTCGTCACCCTGCCCCGCGGCACACCGGTCACCATCCCTCGCCAGTACGCCGACATCATCGTCACCGAGCACGGCGCCGTCGATCTCCGCCACGCGGACGCGGTGGAGCGCGCGCACCTCCTGGTCAGCATCGCCCACCCGGAGCTGCGCGAGGAGCTGATCCAGGAGGCGACCGAGGCCGGGCTCTGGCAGCGCCGCGACGGCTTCGACAGCTTCGCCAAGCGCGCGCTCTTCAACAACGTCGCCTACGTGCGCAAGCTCCAGACGCGGCTCAAGCAGCACCCGAAGCAGCGCGGCCGCATCCTCCTCGAGGAGGTCAAGCGCATGCTCGGCACGCCGGACCTGCCGCGCAAGGTGGTCGAGTTCTACCAGCAGAACCGGCGCTGAGCCCGACGCCCCCTCGTGACGGTGGCCATCGCGCTCACCCAGGCCGCGCGGGCGCCACGCAGCCGCCTTGCAATCGCGCGGCCGCGCTGCTACGAAGAGTGCGATGAGGGTGTACCGCTCCAGCGAGGAGGCTCGCGGTCGGCTGCGCGCCCCCGCTGTGGCCATCGGCAACTTCGACGGCGTCCACCGCGGGCACCAGGCGCTCTTCGCCAGGGCCCGCGAGCTCGCACACGCAGCCGGGGGCGAGGCCGTCGCGCTCACCTTCCACCCGCACCCGGCGCGCTTCTTCAACCCCGAGCTGGCTCCGCCGCTGATCACCACCGAGGAGCAGAAGCACGCGCTGATGGCGGACTGCAGCCTCGACGCGGTGATCGAGGAGCCGTTCGACGCCGACTTCGCCGCCCTGCCCCCGCGCGAGTTCGTGCGCCGGGTGCTGGTCGAGCGGCTCGGCGCGCGCCACGTGGTGGTCGGCCAGGGCTTCGTCTTCGGCGCCCGCCGCGCCGGGGACCTGGGCACGCTCCAGGAGCTCGGCCGCGAGGGCGGCTTCCAGGCCCACGCGGTGGAGACGGTCCGCGTGGCCTCGATCGTGGTCTCCAGCACGAAGATCCGCGAGTTCCTGCTCCTCGGCCGGGTCGGCGGCGCCTCCATGCTCCTCGGGCGCGACTACCTGGTCGAGGGGGTGGTGGTGCGGGGCAAGCAGCGCGGCCGCACCATCGGGGTCCCCACCGCCAACGTCGCCGCGGAGAACGAGCTCCTCCCGCGCAAGGGCGTCTACGCTGGCTGGGGCTGCCTGCCCGGGGGCGAGGTGAAGCAGGCGGTGATCAACATCGGCACCAACCCGACCTTCGAGTCGGCCGACGTGCTCAGCCTCGAGGTCCACGTGCTCGACTGGGAGGGCGACCTCTACGGGCGGCGCCTCGGCGTGCTCTTCACGCAGCGCCTGCGCGACGAGCGGCGCTACAGCTCGGTCGAGGAGCTGGTCGCCGCGATCAAGAATGACATCGAGGAGGCCCGCGCGCTGCTCCGCGCGCCGGCCCGCTCGGTGGGCTGAGCTCAGCCGGGGAGGTCCAGGTGGCAAAGAGAGAGCCAGTTGCTGGTCGCGGCCGCTCCGCACCACCGCCCGACGTGTGCGGCGCCGCTCCAAGTGCCCCGAGGGGCGAGGCTGGGGGCGAAGGGGCGGAGCCTCGGGGAGGGGAGATCCCCTTCGCGACGGCGACCATCGCTCGCCTCTACATGCTGCAGGGCAAGCTCGCGCAGGCCGAGGCGATCTACACGGTGCTCCTCGAGGAGCAGCCGGGGGATCCGCGAGCGCTCGAGGGGCTCGCCGAGGTCAAGCGCCGGGCCACGGCCGGCGAGGAGCCGCTCGGGGCGGACCGCGTCGAGCTGCGCGCCGACGCCGAGGGGCTGCGCTGCCAGTACCTGGTCACCGAGGAGGGGCGGCGCCGCGCCGAGCTGGTCCTCGGCCGCCCGGGCGCGCTGATCCTGCGCGTGCTCGGCTTCCCGGCCCCCGGCGATCGCCCTCCGTCGGATCACCCGCTGGAGGCGACCTCGGGCGAGCTGACGGTTCCGGCGCCGGCGCGGTCGCGCGTGATCGCCGCGGCTGTCGGCCTGCGCGGTGAGGGCGAGGCCTTCGTCGCCATCGCGCACTGCACCACCGGCGGGCCGACCTGACCTGACGCGCTGATCGATCGCCATGCTCTCCACGGTCGCCGCTGTCCTCTGGGACCGCGTCCTCGCTGACCCCGACGATCTCGACCTGCGCTCGGTGCTGGCCGACCGCCTCCTCGAGGACGGCGATCCGCTCGGCGAGCACCTCCGGCTGGCGCTCGCGCTCGAGGAGCTCGAGACCGACGATCCTCGCCGCGAGCCCCTCGCGGCCGAGGCGAGAGCGATCCGTCGCTGCCACGTGGGTTCCTGGACGCGGGCGATCGCCAGCATCCCGTCGCTGCGTCGGCGCCTGCCCCTCCACCGCTGCTGGGGACTTCATCGCGGGCTGGTCGAGGAGCTCACCTGCAGCTCCGCCACCGTCGTCGACGCGCTGGCCGAGGCCGTCCGAGTCGCGCCGATCCGGCGCCTGCGGGTGACTGGCCTTGACAGCCTCGGCGAGGAGCCCGGCTGGGCGGAGAGGCTGGCGGCCCAGCCCGCGCTGCGCCAGCTCCGCGTCCTCGACCTCGACGTCAACCTCGAGGAGGCCCAGGCCCTGGTGATCCTCTCCTCGCCTCACCTGGTCCGGCTGGAGGAGCTCCACCTGACAGGCGTCACCCCGGCGGTGGCGCGGGCGGTGGCCACGGTGCCTGCGTGCGCCGGGTTGCTCCGGCTCTCCCTCCGGCGCGGCGAGGGCATCGGCGCCGGGGGCGCCGCCGCGATCGCCGAGCTGCCGCTCGCCTCCCTCACGCTGATCGCCCAGGGGATAGGAGCGCAGGGGATCGCGGCGCTGGCCCGCATGACCACGCTCCGCGAGCTCAGGCTGGAGGGGGAGCCGCTAGGGCCCCAAGGGGCGTGGGTGCTCGCCTCGGCGCCTGCGCTGGCCGGGCTCCGCGAGCTGGCGCTGGGTGGAGCCACCCTCGGCGTCAGGGGGTGCGCGGCCCTCGCCGCGTCACGAGAGCTCGCCCAGCTCCGCGTCCTCTCGCTCGGGCAGGGCTGCGGCTTCAACGGGCAGGCGCTCGCGCCGATGCTGGCGGACTGGGCGCTCGGCTCGCTGCGCGCGCTTCGCACCCACGGCCCCCTCCGCGCCAGGGGCGCGGTGCTCCTCGCACGCCAGCGCGTGCTGCCGCCACTCGAAGAGCTCGCGCTCGAGGCGGCCCAGCTCGGCGACGACGGTGCCTCCGAGCTCGCTGCCTGGAGGCCACCTGCGCTCACGCGGCTCAGCCTGCCGGGCAACCGCATCGGCGCTGCGGGGATGGCGGCGCTCGCCGACGGCCCGCTGCTCGCTCAGGTGCGTGAGCTCGACCTCTCGGTCAACCGCTGCGGCGACGACGGCGGCCAGGCGCTGGCCGCCGCGCCCTGGCTGGAGCACCTCCGCTCGCTGCGGCTCCGCTACAACTGGCTGAGCACCACCGGTCTGCGTGCGCTCCTCGAGCGGCTGCCTGCCGCGGAGCGCCTCAGCCTGGGAGAGGCGAGCAACCGCGATGAGGTCCCCAACGCCGAGGTGCTGCGCGTCGCCGCTGAGGGCAGGCTGTCCTGCCTGGAGGAGCTCGAGGTCGTCCTCAACCCCCGCGACCTCGATCCGCTGGAGGCGTACCTGGCGAGCGGCTTCGCCGGGTCCCTCGCCGCCCTCAGCGTCAGCGGCGTCCAGGTCCGCGCCGCGACCGCGGAGCTCCTCGCGCGACTGCCAGGGCTGGAGCGCCTCTACCTCGGCTGCACCCTCACCGCCGACGCGCTACCGACCGTCCTCGCGCGCTTCGGCGGGCTGGCGACCTTCGGGCTGAGCGCCGTCGCTTCGGCCCCGCATCGCGGCGTGTGATCTACCCGCTCGCGCCGCGCCCTCGGGAGGTTCGGCGGATCCCAAGAGCGGCGCCCACAGATCGGGGTGTTGATGACGAGCTCGGTCTGCGTCCTCGGCGGGCTTCGCCCAGCTCGTGCGCTCACCTGCACCACTCGCGCGGGCCGCCCTCGGCGCGCTCGGCGCGGCCAGCACGCGCGAGAAGATCTGCCGAGCGAACGGCATCAGCCCGAGACGGATGATCGTCTCCCAGAGCGGGTCCACGCGCATCCAGCCGAGCCCGTAGGCGAGCCGCTTCCAGGGTGCCGGGAGCGGCAGCGAGCGCCGGAGGATGGCCTCGAGGCTGCTGAAGCGCCGCCAGGCGTGCCGGTGACCGGCCTCGAGCGCCGCCGGCGACAGGCGCCGCGGCTGAAAGACCGCGTGGTCGGTGTCGTAGTGCGACCAGTCGCGGTGCAGCAAGCGCCCGGCGACCGCGAGCTCGGCGAAGAGGGGCGTGCCCGGGAACGGGGTGAGGATGTGAAAGGTGGCGGTGGCGAGCCCGCTCGCGTCGCAGAAGTCCGCGGTGCGGTCGAAGACGTCCGGTCCGTCGTCGTCGAGTCCGAAGACGAAGCTGCCGTTGATCATGATCCCCGCGTCGTGGAAGCGGCGCACGGCCTGCGCGTAGTCAGCGGCGAGGTTCACCGTCTTGCCCGCGCCCCGCAGGCTCCCCGAGGAGAGCGACTCGAAGCCGACGAAGAGGCTGCGGCAGCCGGCGGCGTAGGCCTCGGCCAGGTACGCAGGGTCGCGGGCGACGTCGAGCGACGCGGCGGCCTGCCAGACGATCCCCGCGCCGCGCAGCAGCGGGAAGAGCGCGCGGCAGTGGGCCCGGTTCGCGAGGAGGTTGTCGTCGAGAAAGAAGACCAGGCGGTCGCTCAGTGTGGCGAGCTCGCGCTCGAGCGCGGCGAGCGGGCGCGCCTCGTAGTAGCGCTCGCCCCAGAAGCTCCCCTTGTAGCAGAAGCGGCAGCTGTGCGGACAGCCGCGCGAGGTGACCATCGTGTGGCGGATCAGGTAGGCGCGATCGTTGAGCAGCTCGCGGCGCGCCGTCGGCACCAGCGCCGCCGAGCCGGCGCGCTCGCCGTCGTAGCGCGGCCGCAGCCGCCCGCGCTCAAGG
>JAKLHH010000158.1 GCA_022710245.1 Myxococcota bacterium | reverse complement strand
CTCACCGTGCTCGTGCGCGGGCCGGCGACCTACGACCCGCTCCGCCACCGGGCGCGCGCGCTGGCGCGGCGCGATCACGTCCTCGGGCTCCTGGTGCAGCGCGGCTGGATGAGCGCGGGCGAGGCGCGCCGGGCGCGCGAGCAGCGCCTCGAGCTCTCGCTCCACGCGCCGGTCTTCCGCGCGCCGCACTTCGTCGCCTGGGCCGCCGCCTCGCTCCCGGCCGGGCTCCGCCAGCGCGGCGGCACCCTCCGCACCACCCTCGACCTCCACCTGCAGGAGACGCTCGAGCGCCAGCTCGCCGAGCACGTCGCCGGTCTGCGCCAGGCGCGGCTCGACCAGGCGGGGCTCGTGGTCCTCGACACGGCGAGCGGCGCGGTGCGCGCCATGGTGGGCTCGGCGGGCTTCTTCGCGGCCGAGGGGCAGATCAACATCGTCACCCGCCGCCGCCACCCGGGCTCGGCGCTCAAGCCCTTCGTCTACGCGCTCGCCCTCGAGCGCGGCGACAGCCCCGCCTCGATCGCCCTCGACGCGCACGACGTGCCCTCGGCCTACCGCATCCTCAAGCCGACCCAGCCCGAGCGGGGGCCGGTGCGCTACCGCGAGGCGCTCGCGGGCTCCTACAACCTCGCCGCGGTGCACGTCCTCGAGCGCGTGGGGGTGGAGCGGCTGCTGACGAAGCTCCGCCAGGCGGGCGTCGGTCCCCTCGAGGGCGCGGCCTCCGACTACGGCCTCCGCCTCGCGCTGGGCTCGGCCAAGGTGCGCCTCCTCGACCTCGCCTCGGCCTACGGCTTCCTCGCGCGCGAGGGCAGGGTGGTGCCGGCGAGCGGCGTCCTCGAGCTGCGCGACGGGGCCGGCGGCAGCTGGTCGCCCGATCCTCCGCGCGAGCGCCGGCTCTTCGCGCCGGAGCTCGCCTGGCAGGTGATGGACATGCTCGCCGACCCGGAGGCGCGGCGGCCGGCCTTCGGTCAAGAGCTCCCCCTCGACGAGCTGCCCTTCCCGGTCGCGGTGAAGACCGGCACCGCGCGCGGCTTCTCGGACACGGTGGCGGTCGGCGTCACGCGCGAGGTCACCGTCGCCGCGTGGGCGGGGAACTTCGACGGGCGGCCGAGCCAGGGGCTGGTGGCGATGGAGTCGGCGGCGCCGCTGCTGCGCGGCGGGCTCCTCGCCGCGGCGGGCGGGCGCGCGCTCAGCCTGCCGCCGCGTCCAGCGGGCCTGCGCGCGGTCACCGTCTGCGCGCTCTCCGGCGCGCTCCCCGGGCCAGCCTGTCCGCACCACAAGGTCGAGCACCTGCTGCCAGGGCAGGAGCCGCGCACCACCTGCGGCTGGCACCGGCACCGTGCTGGCCGCGTCGTCGTCGACTACCCGCCCGAGCTCTCGGCCTGGGCCGCGCGGCAGCGCACCCAGGGCGGGCAGCACCTGTAGCAGTCCGGCGTACCTCGGCGCGGACACGGTGGACTCCGACAGCGGCGAGACCGTTCGCGAGAGCTACCTGGGCAAGGCGAAGTAGGCGGTCACGGGCCGCAGGCTGAGGAGCAGCTGGTGGCGATGCACCCGGTGGGGCCGATGAACGCCAGCAGCGCCGAGGCGCCCGCGGGGTAGGTGCTCAGGCACTGATTGAGACACGCCTCCGTGGTGCACGGCTGCATGCAGGTGAGGATCCCGGCGCAGCTCGTCTGGTTGACGCACTGGCTGCAGGCGGTGACGCACTTGCTCTGCATGCAGGCGTCGCAGACCGGATCGCCGACCACCACCGGGCAGCTGGGGGTACCCCCGGCGTCACCCGCGTCGCCGGCGTCGCCCGCGTCCTCCGCCGCGTCGAGGGGCGGGCGGCTGTCCGCGGGTGGGGGCGCCGCGTCCGCGAGCGACCGATCCGCGCGCGGCTGGTCGGAGGCGACGCGCGCGTCGGCGGCGTGTCCTTGATCCTGGGTCAGGTCGGCAGCGGCGGCTGGCTCGGCGTCAGGCTGGCCGGGGCCGAGGTCGGCCGCGCGGCCGGTGGTGTAGAACGGCTGCCACTGGCCGCCGTCCTCCTCGGTGCACGCGAAGCAGAGCATGCTGCAGCAGAGCAGGGAAGCGCACACGCAGCGCCTCATCTTGGCACCCTCCGTCGATGGATTGTTCAGGGCGCCCGCGACTGCCCGTCGCGCGCGCCTCCGTCCTTGCTGGTCGCGCTGTTGGTGGCCCGTCCGCGCGGCAGCGTTCAGGCGCCGTGCGCTTTTCTCTCCTGGCAGGGTCGTTCGTCGATTATCATCATCGGCTCGACGAGCCGCCCCTAGGGGGCGCGAGTTCCACGCGGAGGTTGAAGAAGATGACGAAGCGCTTCAAGAGTCGGATCGGCTTTCTGGCCCTGTGCCTCGCCACCGGGGTGGTCCTCTGGCTGCTGCCCGACGTGGGCACGACCGTCGCCGAGGCCGGGACCGCCTGCAAGCCCGGCAAGCCCTGCGTCTGCTCGGGGGTCGGGGCCTGCAGCAAGACCTGCGCGGGTCCGGGCTGCGCCTTCACCTGCAGCGGAGTGGGCGCCTGCAGCTTCAGCTGCCCGAAGGGCAAGTGCACGCTGAACAGCTCGGCGGTCGGCTCGACCACGCTCTCCTGCCCGGGCAACGGCTGCAGCATGACCTGCACCGGGACCGGGAGCTGCACCCTCACCAAGTGCAAGAAGGACTGCACCGCGACCTGCTCGGGGACGGGGACCTGCACGAACGACTGCACGGACAGCAGCTGCCGCTAGCCGCAATGCCGTTCAGTTAGCGAGCCAACACGCTCGCTCGGCCCCCCGCGCGGGTGTCGGCGGGGGCCTCCATCCCGAGAGCCGAGGCCGACTCGGCCCACGGACCCTCGTCGAGCGCCAGAAGAGCCTGCTCCACCACCGACGACGAACGCTCGACGAATCGGCCCGAGCGCGACTCACGCCCGGCGCCTTCCCGACCAGGTCCGTGGGCCGAGTGGGCCGAGGACACCGCCAGCCTCGAGTGCCCGAGGCGTTAACTGAACGGCATTGCCGCTAGCCGCGAACCGGCCGCCGCTCGGCCGGGCCAGCCGGCCGGGCCAGGAGCGCCGCACGTCTCGGCAGCTGCCGCTAGCCCCAAAACAAGCGCATCTCGCCTACTGCGGCGGGCGATACCGTCGGCGATGCTGCGTCGCACCTCCTCAGCGTACCGCAAAGTACGCCTTCGTCGGCGCTCCTTGCCTCCCCTCGGTCTCCCCCGCCTCGCTACGGCTCATGCGCTTGTTTTGGGGCTAGCCGCGATGCCGGCAGGCATCGTCGCTGGAGAGCCGAGCCGTCGCCCCTCGCTCGCCTGCTCGGCCGCGCCGGCGTCGCGCCGCGAGCCCGAGGAGCAGCGCCAGCCCGCCGAGGCCGAGGTCGAGGCCGGGAGCAGCGCCCGTCGTGCAGCCGCAGCCGCTCTCGCTGGCCGCGCCCGCCGCGCCGTCCGCCCCTCCGTCGCGAGCGAGCCGGCCGTCCCCCGCTGAGCCGAGGTCGCTGCCCGGCGCCGGTCCATCGCCGGCTGCGCTCGCGTCGCGTCCCGGGCCGGCGTCGCCAGGAGGCGGCGCCACCGTCCCCTTCACCTCGGGGGCCAGCTTCCAGCCGGGGTTCTTGCCCGAGCCCGCGTAGGCGCCGCGATAGGTGAAGCTGCCCTTGGAGGTCCCGTTGAAGTCCAGCGCGTGGTCCGTGTCCGCCTTGAACGCGCCCAGGTCGAGCGCGGACCCCGTGCACTTGCCCGCGAGGGGGTAGAGGTCGAGCTGCCCGAGCGTCTTGCCCGGCGCGGTGACGTAGCTCGCGGCGCTCGCCACGCTGTCGCTCAGGTTGTCACGGCTGTCGGTGAAGGTCCCGCTGACCGGGCTCGGCGAGAAGATCAGGTTCCCCACCAGCGCGCTCCCCTGCGGCGCGGCGCTGCCGAGGCTCACGCCGACGGCGGTGTCGTAGATGGTGTTGGTGTAGACGTGGGCCTGCTTGAGCGGCAGGTCGTGGTTCTGCAGCAGCACCGCCGCCTTGGCGCCGTCGACGAAGAGGTTGTCGTGGATGGAGACTCGCCCCGAGGCTTGCAGCAGCACCTCGCGGGGGTTGTGAAGGAAGAGGTTCCCGTAGATCTCGTAGCGGTCATCGACGCCAGGGCCGGAGTCAGGGAAGCCACCGACGAGGAGGTTCGGCCGGTCGCCGTCGGGGCTGGGGGCGTCGTTCTTGATGAAGACGTTGTGGCGGATGATGGTCGTCTGGGGGGTGGTGGGCATGCCGGCGACGGTCGGGCGCGGCTTCTGCCACTTCACCTGCAGGCAGTAGCCGACGGGGTTCATCACCAGGTTGTTCTCGATCAGGCCGCCGATGAACGGCGAGTCGCCGGTGCTGTTGCCCAGGTAGAGGCCGGTGCCGGCGCCGACGATCGTGTTCCGCCGGATGATCCAGCCCCAGGTGGGGGTCTTGGTCGAGATGCCGACCGTCTGCTGGCTCGCGCCGTGGTTGACGATGGTGCACCCCTCGATGGTGATGTGGTGCACCAGGTTGGAGAGGTTGTCCTTGGCGCTCACCGCGAAGACCCCGTCGAGGTTCTTGCCGTCGAGGGTGATGCTCTTCACCGCCACGTAGCTCGAGCTCTTGAGCTCCACCGTGTTGCAGCAGGAGCGCCCCTCGAAGACGGCCGGCGCGCCGCTCGCGGGGCCGCTGATGGTGATCCACGCGGCCGCGGTGCCGTTGAGTCCGGTGAGGTTGAGGCCGCTCGTGTAGGTCCCGGCGGCGAGCTGGAGCGTGTCGCCCGGCTTGAGGGTCGACAGCGCGGTGGTGTAGGTCGACGGGTCTGCGGTCTTCGTCCCTGCCGCAGCCGACGCCGGCGCGACGAGCAACGCGCCCAGCAGGGCGAGGAGGAGGCGAGGTTGGGTCTGCATGGGGGGATCTTGCCACGCCCTCTCCCCCCCCTGTCCACCAGCGACTCGCGCTCAGCCGAGCCAGCGCGCCACCACCTCGGCCGACTCGCGCGAGTACTACTACATCCAGGTGCCGGACCAGCCGGGACAGGGCTTCAACGCTCTGGCCAAGCTCAAGGAGGCGGGGGTGAACCTGCTCGCGTTCCTCGCCTTCCCGAGCGAGGGCAAGACCCAGATGGACTTCATCCCCGAGGACCCGGCCAGGTTCCTCGCGGTGGCCAAGTCCGCCGGGTGGCAGCTCTCGCCGAAGAAGGAAGTGATCTTCATGCAGGGCACGGACCGGGTCGGCGTGGCGGCCACCGCCCTCGAGAAGCTGGCCAGCGCCAAGATCAACGTCATCACCACCTCGGCGATCGGCGGCCAGGGCGGTGGCTACGGCCTGCTCATCTGGGTCAAGCCGCAGGACGTCGTCGCGGCGGCCACGGCCCTCGGCGCCTGACCTGGCGTCGACCTCCATCAGCTCGAGCTCGAGCGCGACAGCAGCTGGAGCGGAGCGCGAGCGCGTCCTCCCGGTCAGCGTCCTCCCGGTCAGCGGCCGACGACGAACACCACACGGTGGCGCACGCCGTTGCGCGCGTGATCGCGCGCGACCACGCTGACCTCGTGGCGGCCGGCGCGCCTCGGCGCGGTGAAGGAGAGGACGAAGCTCCCGTCCGCCTGGCGCGCGAGGTCGCGCGTCTCGCCGCCGGGCAGGAGCGCCTGCACCGACTGCAGGTCTTGCCGCACGGTCGCCGCGAAGGTCGGGTCGAGCTCGCCGGCCAGCGGCGCCGGCGCGGCCTCGAGGCGGAGCGGCCGCACGCGCAGCGTCAGCGGCGCACCAGGCCTCGCCTGCGCCGGCGAGAGCTCCACCGCGACCCGCGGCGCGGTGCCGTCGACGCGGTAGCGGAGCGACCGCGTCAGCTGCTCGCCGGTCGCGCGCGTGATCAGCACGCGGATGGCGTAGATCCCCTCTGCGGTCTGCTTCGGGATGAGGAAGCTCGCCCGCCAGCGGCCGTCGTCGCCGCGCACGCAGGGCTTCACCTCGCCCGTCGGCAGGACCAGCGTCACGGAGGTCGCGTCGGTGGGCGCGCGGATCACGACCTCGGGGTCGCCGGGCTGCACCGAGGCGGCGGAGAGCCGGGCCTCAGAGTCCGGGGCCTCGCGCCGCTCGCGCGAGCTCGAGCTCGGCACCGACTCGAGGTCCGCGCCCGAGACCTTCGGCCTGGCGTCGGTGGGCGTCTTCCACTTGACCCCCTCGTCCCGTCGCTGCTGCCGCTCGATGGCGAACCGCTTGTAGGCCTCCTCGCTCTCGAGGACGAGGAACGAGGTGTGCTTGCTCATCACGCCGTGCTCGGTGCTGAGCTTGACGATGGCGTCGCGGCTCGCGCCGTGCCCCTCGAGGTGGGCGAGCTGGAGCGCCGCCCAGCGCTTGCCCACGTGCGGGGTCGCCGCCGCGCGCCGGACGGGGAAGCTCTCGCGGTAGGTCTGCCCGGCCGGGTCGGTCGCGCTGAGCGTGAGGCGGGCGGGGAGCGCCCCGCCCTCCGCCGTGCGGATCAGCGCGAGGAGGTCGTCGCCGTCGAAGAGGGTGGTGGGGACGCGCGGGAAGAGCTGCTGCCCCTCGCCGGCCTCGAGCCGCACCTGCCGCAGCGCCGCCTGCGCGACCGAGCGGTGGAGCGCCTGGATGAACGCGCGCGCCTGGCGCTTGCCGTTCGCGTGGACCGCGCGGCCGCCGAGCTCGCCGGCGAGCCGCTGCATCAGCTCGAGGTTCACCTCCTTGCCGAGGAGGAGCGCGTGAAGGCTCGCCTTGCCGACCGCGCGCCGGGCCAGCGCCGCGAGCTTGCCCTCCTCGGTCTCGCCCCAGGTCGCGATGCCGTCGCCCAGGTAGACGATGACCCCGGTGCCGGTGCCGTCCTTGAGCAGCTCCTTGCCGGCGCAGCGGAGGCCGGCCCCGAGGTCGCTGGCGCCGTCGGGCTCGAGCTCGCCGATGAAGGAGAGCGCCTCGTGGATCGCCTGGGGCGAGGCCGTCGCGAAGCCGCGCGCGTGGCCGCGGCAGGCGACGTCCGAGGCGACCACCAGGAACGCCTCCTCGTCGCTCAGCTCCTCGAGGAGCAGGCGCAGCGCGTCGAGGAGGAGCGGCCGCGTCTCCAGCGCGCTCCGCGAGGTGTCGACGAGCGCGAGGAGGCGCCGCGGCGGCTGGCCCTTCGGCCGCGCCACGCGGGCCCAGTCGGGCTTCACCCGGACCGCGGTGTAGGTCACGCCGCGGAGCCGCTCCTCGAGCGCGACGCCGCCAGCGAGGGTCGGCGCGGCGACCGGCACGTCGACGCGCTGCCCGGGGCGGAAGCGCTCCGCGTCGACCACGGCGCGACCGTCGAGGCGCAGGCGGAACTGATCGATCCGCTCCTGCCCCTCGAGGGCAGAGGTCTGGTAGGTGTAGCGCCAGCGGCCCTCGCGCCGCTCGAGCGGCGCCAGGTAGCGGAGGACGATGCGCTTCTCCTGACCGGGCTCGATGGGGAAGACGCGCAGCTTGAACGCGTTCCCCTGCTCCCACTCGAGCAGCGCCGGGTCGCGCATCTCGTCGACGATCTGCTGGTAGACCTTCGCCGCCTTCTCCCGCTCGACCAGGACGCCCTCGACGAGCTTGCCGTTCACCTCCAGCGCCAGCCCGATCAGCAGCGCGGCGGACGGGAGCGGGAAGCGGAAGGTCCCCTCCATCCGCTCGTCGGTCGGGTTGAAGAAGACGTGCTCGACCGAGGTCTCGGCGAGGTCGCCGGTGAGCTTCGACTCGACGAGGAGCCGCCGGAGGTGCAGGTACTCCTCGCGGCCGCTGCGGTGGAGGCCGACCAGCGAGCCGATCCCCGCCGAAGGGAAGAGGTGCGGCGCCGGGCCGGGCGCCGGCTCCGCGGACGGGTCCCGGTGATCGGCGGGCGGGCAGGTGGCCGGCTCGAGGTGAGCCGTGCTGCCGCCGCAGCCGGCGGCGAGCACCAGCGAGAGCGCGACGAGCAGCGAGCGACGGGGCAGGGTGCGCATGCGCATGGCGAGCCTCCTCACTGGACCTTGATCCGGGCCACCGTCACCCGCTGCTTGGGCTCGAAGAGCTTGTAGGGGAGCACGTGGCGCTGCTCGTGCTCGCTGCCCTCGTTGAGGATCACGATCACCTCGCCGCGCGCCTCGGTGAGGCCGGTGCGGCGGGTGCCGAAGTAGTCGACCTGGACCTTGTAGGTCCCGCAGCGGGCCTCGTGCGCGGTGAAGCTCTCCGGCCCGTAGCCCGCCGTGACGTCATAGAAGAGCTCCTCGCCGCCGCGGCCCTGCTTGTGGTTGTACATGATCTCCTCGCCGTCGGGGGTGGTCACCCAGAGGTCGACGTCAGTGCGGTCGGTGTCCCAGGTGAGGAAGATCTTCACGTCGTTCACCACGCCCCCCTTCAGCTGCAGCGCCGCGATGGCCTGCTCGAGCCGCTTCGCCTCGGCGGTGGCGCCGCGCGCGGTCGCCGCGCGGCGCTGCACCTGGTAGAGCTGCGCCAGCCGCTGGCGCGCCGGGTAGGAGACGGACTCGTCGGCGCCCTTCTTCTCGATGATGGTACGGAAGCGCGTCACCGCCTCGTCGCCGCGGCCGAGGCGGTGGGCGGCGTCGGCGAGCTCGAACGCGGTCCGCTGATCGCCGGCCTGGAGCCGGGAGGCGGCGACCAGGCGGTCGTAGGCGCCCTGCAGGTCGCCCGACTCGCGCATCACCGAGGCGAGCGCGCGGTGGGAGGCGGGGTCGCCGGAGAGGAGCTCGACGACGGCCGAGTAGGCGCGCCGCGCCGCGGTGAGGTCGCCGAGCTGCACGTAGAGGTCGCCGAGGAGCCGCACCACCACCAGGTTGTAGGCGTCCCGCGCTCGCCAGGCCCGCGCCTCCGCCAGCGCCTCCTTCAGCTGGCCCGCGTCCATCAGGGCCTTGACCAGGTCGAAGCGCGCCCCGCGATCGCGCAGGTTGCCCCGCACCCGCCCGCGCAGCTCCTCGAGGCGCGCCGGCGTGAGCGGCTCGCGGTCCGGCTCGCGGCGCACGCGCTCGAGGCTGAGCTTGCCGCAGCGGCCGTCGGCGTGGGCAGGGGCGGGTGCAGGCAAGGAGAGGACGAGCAGCAGCGGCACCAGCAGCTGGCGTGGGGTCATGGTCGCCTCCGGTGGCAGGACTATACCGCCGTTTGCGGCGGGCGAGGACGGGAGTATCGTCGAGGGATGGTGCGGTGCCCGGCCCGCCGAGGGGCCGTCCTCCTCCTCGCGCTCGCGGCCGTGACCTGCGTCCACGCGGTCCGCGAGCCGCGCCTCGCGCTCCCCGGCTTCACGCCGCGCGCCGACGGGCGGCCGCTCGCGGTCCCGCAGCCCGTGCGGCGCCTGACGCCGGCCGTGCGTCCTGGCCCGCGCCTCACCGCGCGCCACCACGGCTCGCCGCTCCCGCCGCGCGCCGCGCTCGCCGTGGGCGAGGAGACCTGGCTCGGCACCCCGGCGGGCGTGCTGCGCTTCGGGCCCGAGCTGTGGACCGATCCGGCGCGCGCCCGCGCGCGCGCGGTGCTCGGCGTCGCCGCGGGCCTCCCCGCCGTCGAGGTGAGCGCGCTCCTTCTCGAGGGCGAGCGCGCCCTCGTCGGCACCGAGGCCGGGCTCGCGCGGGTCAGCTCACGCGGCGAGGTGCTCGCCACGCTGCTCCGCGGGCAGCGGGTCACGGCGCTCGCGCCGGGGCTCGCGGGGACCTGGGACGGCCTCTACCGCCTCGAGGGCGGCGGCGCGGCGCGGGTGCCAGGCAGCGCAGGGCGCGCCGTCACCGCGCTCGCCTCCTGCGGGGGGGAGCTGCTGGTCGGCACGCACGAGCACGGGCTGCTCCGGCTCCGCGGTGATCAGCTGACGACGATGCCCGGTGTCCCCGCGACCCGCGTCGGCAGCCTCGGTGCCTGTCGCGACGGGCGCCTCGTGGCCGCCACCCTCGAGGGTCTCTTCGTGGTCGAGGAGGGACGCGGCCGTCCGCTCCCGGGCTGGCGGCGGCACGCGACCGTCGTCCTCGAGGACGCGGCGGCGCCGGGCGCGCTCTGGGCAGGGACCTTCGGCGAGGGTCTGCAGCGGCTCGAGGGAGGCACGGCGCGCGCGTCGCGCGAGGTGCGAGGACGGCGGCTCACGCTCCTCCTGCGCGGCCCCGCGGGCGCGCTCCTCGTCGGCAGCGACGAGGGCCTCGAGGTCCTGCGCGAGGGGCAGGCGACCGAGGTGCCGCTCGCTGGGCCGCCGCCCGGTCTGGTCACCGCGCTCGCGCTGGAGCGCGGGGCGCTCTGGGCCGGCAGCTTCGACCGGGGCCTCGGCCGCCTCGAGGGAGACCGCTGGTCGCGGCACCACCTCCCGGCCGACGAACGCATCACCGCCCTCGAGACCGATTCTGGCGGCGGCCTCTGGATCGGCACCGCGAGCGGCCTCGTCTGGCGCTCGCCCGCGGGCACGCAGACTCGACCCCGCGATCCGCTCGGCTGGCTCACCCGCCACGTGAGCGCGCTCCGCCGCGACGGTCCGCTCCTCTGGGCGGCGGTGCATCCGGGTCTGGTGGCGCTCAGGACGCAGGGGAGCGCGGGCGGGTTCTACTACTACGGCGCCGCGGGCAAGGAGCAGGACGCCGGCCTCGCCGGCCCCACCGTCTACGGGGTGGCGCGCACGCCGGCCGGTCTCTGGGTGGGCACCGACGACGGCCTCAGCCTGCTCACCC
>JAKLHH010000157.1 GCA_022710245.1 Myxococcota bacterium | reverse complement strand
CTCGGTATTTCGAGGAGGCGCAACGAAGCCCGCGGCGAAAGAGACCCGCGCAGCGTGTTCTACTGAGGCGGACTGTGGGGTTAGTCTCGACGGGCTCCAGCCTAGACGTCCGCGCCACCTCCCACCGTCCGAGAAGAGCGCCTCCTTCAAGGCCGAGCGGCTGAGCCTGGGGCAGCTCGCCAGCGGGCTCTGAGCTCCGCGCTCAGTCCGCCGGCCGCCCCTCGACGGCGAGCTCGTACTTCGCCGCCTGCGTGTAGAAGCTGGCGTAGACCTCGTAGCGCGCGGCGGCGCCGGGCAGCAGCCGCTCGCCCTCGGCGTAGCCCGAGGCGAGGCCGACGATCTTGCCCGCGGCGTCGAGGGCCCTGATGAGGACATGGACGAAGCGCGCAGCGCTGCTCCCCTCGTTGTGCACCTTGCCGCGGAAGACGAGGGAGCCGATCGAGTTTCGCTCGGGCTGCGGCTGCGGCTCGAGGCGGAGCCCCGGCGCGCGCCGCGGCGGCGCCCAGGACTTGCGGGGCGAGGTCTCGAAGGCGAGCGAGGCGAACGCGGGCGGGTTGGTCAGCATGATCGAGACGGCGCAGCTCTCGCCGGGGAGCAGCTCGCGCTCGGCGTAGCCGCTCCGCGTGTCCACCTCGCGGCCCGCCGCGTCGCGCAGCACCACGATCACCTTCGGCTTGTCGATCGGCACCGGCGAGGTGTTCTTCACCATGCCGAAGACGTACTGCGTGGTGCCGTAGCCGCGCAGGGTGTGGTGGTGCGTGAACTCGGCGGTCGGCGTGACCTCGGGCTCGCGCGGCGAGGCGACGCCGGGGACGACGACGCGCGGCGAGCGGGACGAGGAATAGCGCGAGGCGCGCGAGCTGGTGCCGCGCATGACGCGGAAGTAGAGGAGCCCGCCGAGGAGCGCGAGCCCGAGCACCACGACGGTGACGCCGACGAGGACGCGGCGCGCCCCGCTGATCGGCCGGGGCGCGGGCGCCGGCGCTCCCGCTCCGGGGCGGGCGTAGCCGGCGGGCAGGCGCGCGCCGCCGCCGCCGGAGGGATGGGCCGCGGGTTGCAGCACGCTGAACTTGGCGCCGCAGAAGGAGCACTGGCAGAAGCCAGCGGCCGACGCGGGGCCGTCGTGAGGAGCGTCGCAGTGCGGGCACTTGATGCTGAGGATCTGGGACATCGACCATGACCTCGGAGGCAGCAGCGGTTGCCGATCGGACCGACAGCGCACCGAACTATTTGTTGGTCGCGGCAGCCACGCACGACCGCCCGACCTGTGCGGCGCCGCCAATCTTAGCGCAAGCGCCACCGGACCTGGCTAGGGATAGTGGCACTCGGCGATCTCGTCGAAGCGGGCCAGCCCCTGCCGCAGGCGCTGCGCGGCGCCGGCGGAGAGCGGCCGGCTGGGCTGGATGCTGAGCGCGGTGAGCTGCGCCGGCGCGATCTTGCCGAGCTGCGTGAGCAGGAGGTCGACCGCGTCCTCCTCCGCCTCACCGCGGCCGCGGGCGGGGAGGGCGAGCCGGGCCGTGAGCCGCGTGTGCCGGCCGCGGGTGTCGCGCTCGAGCTCGAACACCAGGTGCGCCTTCCAGGCGAGGGCGACGCGCGGGATGGCGCAGGGGCGCTGCAGCGCCTGCAGCCAGGGCAGCCAGTCCCAGGGCAGCTCCACGTCGAGCCGCTGCAGGCGCCCGGCGAGCGGCGTCTCCAGGAAGACGTGCGGGGCCACCCAGTAGGTGTTGAAGCTGCACAGGTGCAGCTCGCGCAGCGCCGGGAGCAGCGCGCTGCCGCCGAGGCCGCGCGCGTCGTCCACGCTCTTCACGCAGCACCACAGCGCCGTCACGCCCGGGAGCGCGCGCTCGCCCTCCCAGAGCGCGGAGGTCAGCGGTTCGCGCGGCACGTGCAGGCGCTCGAGGGCGCGCAGCACCGGGTGCTGGAAGATCACCGGAGGGCCGGTCAGCTCCACCACCGTGCTCCAGAGCGGGTGGCCGACCACCCCCGGCAGCAGGTGCCCCTTGCTGTCGTCCACGGCGGCGCGCGCGAGGAAGCCGCGCTCCAGCTCGAGGCCGCTGCGGAAGAGCACCTGGGCCAGAGGACCGACGAGCTCCGGCAGGTGGTCGCGGATGAGCGCCTTCTCGCGCTGAGCCTGGGCGGCGGTCAGCTTCTGGCGCCGCTTCAGGTACTGCAGCGCGATCAGCTCTCCGCGCGGGTGTCCGCGCTCGGCGAGGAGGTCGCCGTAGACCTGGCGCGCGTCGTCGTCCCCGGGGTCGTCGAGGATCCGCTGCAGGAGCTCCTCCTCGCTCTCCGCTCGACGCTGGGCTCCAGCGCCGGGGCGGGGCGCGCCGCCTCGCCGCAGCCTCGCGATCGCCTCGACCAGCTCCGGGGCGAGCGGCTCGCGGGCGGCCTGCTCGAGCGCCGGGGCGAGCCGGGTCAGCGCGACCGCCAGCTTGCCGCGCACCCACTCGCCCACCTGGCTCCTGAAGTGCGCGGCGTAGAGCGCGTCGAGGGCCTGCAGGCGTGGCAGGGCGCGCGGGTCTCGCACCAGCTCGACCAGCTTCAGCAGCCGGCCCCAGAGCTTGCGGCTGGTCTTGCCGGGGATCCGCTCGAGGACCGCGAGCAGCGCCTGGTCGCGCCGTGGGTCGGCGGGCCAGCGCGCCAGCGCCTCGGCGCGGAGCGCGGCCGGCTCCGTGGGGACCTCGAACCAGCTGGCGAGGAGGCCATCGAGCTCCTCGGGGCGCTGCGCGGCGGCGTGCTCGTTCCAGCGCTGGCTCTGCGCGGCCCCGGCGCCCGCGAGCTCGAGCGGCGGCCTGGCTGCGGGCGGCGCCAGCGCGGCGATCGCCTCGGCCAGCTCCACCGCTGGCTGGTGTCGCCAGGCCTCGAGCAGGCCGGCGAGGTCGCCCTGCTCGCGTCCTGCGGACGCTCCGTCGACGTCGCTCATCGGCACCTCCACCAGCCCGAGGATACGGGGGGCCGCGCGCCTCCCTTCCGGGCTCTCCAGCGTTCAGCTCATGGCCCGCGCCTGCGCGCGCCCGACGTAGGCGTGCAGCTCCTGGGCGAGGGGCGAGGCGGCCTTGACGCGGGCGAAGTCGATGGGGACGTTGTTCGCGTACTGGAGCACCAGCGTGTGCGGGTAGGGGTGCCCCGGGAAGATCCCCGCGAAGAAGCAGCCCGCCGCCTCCAGCGCCTCGCAGGCCGCGGGCAGCGCGGGGAGCGCGAGGTCGAGGTAGGCGTAGATCATGTCGAC
The DNA here is from genome assembly GCA_022710245.1 of Myxococcota bacterium. The sequence continues at coordinate 7,377 of JAKLHH010000157.1, read as the reverse complement.
GCGCTCGAGGCAGAGGCGCCGGAGCTCGCGGCGCAGCGCCACGGCGTGGTCGGGGCCGAGCTCGTCCACCATGATGGAGGCGGTGTTGAGCGCGCCCGCGACGGTGGTGCGAAAGACGGTCCGCTCGGCGAGGCGAGGCTCCCTGGCCGGCGGCGCCGCCTCGGCGTTGACCCCGATCCCGGAGTAGAGGCGCAGGATCAGGTCGCGGTGCGCCGGCGGCAGGTGAAGGCGGGGCGCCTCCAGGTGCGTGCAGAGCCGGTAGGCGACGAAGGTCGCCTCGCGCTGCGTCGGCGCGTCGGTGATCTTGCGGAAGACCAGCGTCGCGGGCGCGTAGCCGAGGAGGAGCGCGGTCTCGCTGTAGCGGTACGAGACGCAGAGCTTCTGGGTGAAGTCGTGGTTGGTCACCGCGTGCGCGAAGATCCCCGTGTACGCGTGGCGCCGGACCTCGTGCTCGATCAGCGTCATCAGCCGCTTCATCAGCCCCTGGCCGCGCAGCGTCGGATCGACGACGGCGATGCCCCACTCGACGATCCCGGCGCCGCGCCAGGGCAGCGCGAGCGCCACGTGCCCGACCAGGCGCCCGCGATCGCTGAGCGCGACGATCGACTGCAGCATCCCCTCCTCGTGCAGCGCGACGATCCGCTCGGGGTAGTACATGTCCTCGTAGACGTACGAGTTGCCGTAGCTGAGGTGGATCAGCCGGCTGATCGCGATGGCGTCCTCGGGGAGGAAGCGGCGCACCTCGGCGACGGTCTCCTCGCTGGGCGGCGCGGGGGCGGCGGGGGCTGGCTCGTACTGGGAGATCTCGCGGGTGGAGAAGAGCTTGAGGAGCTCGAGCTCGCTCCCACCACGCCCGAGGTTCGAGAAGCGCACCGAGTCGACGCTGCCCTTCAGCAGGAACTTGGAGAGCCCGGCGGCGGCGGCGTCCTCGAGGAGGTCGGCCCCCGGCGCGTACTCCGGCACCGCCGCGAAGTCGAAGGGGAGGCCGCGGTCCTTGAAGAGCACCCGCAGGCCGCGAGGGAGCACCTCGAAGCACACCTCCAGGTCGCCGGTCTCGCCCTCGGTGAAGGAGTGGCCGAGGATCTGCGTCAGCGCCTCCTCGACCGCGAGCCGCAGCGCGTGGCGCGCGGCGGTCTCGAAGGGGAGCTCGGCGGCGAGCTCGGCCGCGAGCGCCTGCACGAGGGGCAGGCTGGCGAGCTCCGCCGGGACCACGAGCTGAGCGCGAGAGGCCATCAGCGCCTCCATCACCCGCCGAAGCGGTTGTCGATGACGCGCCGGAGCTTGCCGGTGCGCGGGTTGGTGACCAGGCTGTCCGCGCTCACCCACTCGACCTGCAGCGGCCGGAGCTGTCCCTGACGGACCAGGTCGAGGTAGAGGTGGCGCTCCGCGTAGAGCCGCTCCGCCACCTGGCCGGCGAGCTGCGCGGGCACGCCGGCCGGGTCGGGGACGGCGACGCGCAGGGTGGCGCCGTCGAGACCGTCCCGGTGATCCACGACGATCTGGAAGGCGCTGGCCGTCACGGCGGCGCGGAACGCCTCCAGCACCTTCAGCACGTCCTCGACGTAGAGCGTCACCGGGCCGATGCGAGCGCCCTCGTCGGTGCGGCCGAGCAGGCGGTACTTGCGGTCGGGGGTGCCCGCGGGCTCCACCCAGGCCGCGCGATCGCCGACCGGGTAGCGGATGAGCGGCATCAGCCGCCGCTCGAGGTTGGTGATCAGGATGCGGCCGGGGCGCCCGGTCTCCTCGATCACCTCGCCGGTGTCCTCGTCGACCAGCTCGAGGATGGTGCTGGCGCCGAAGACGCGGTGCTCCTCGGGGCCGCAGCCGAGGTCCGCGTAGCCGATCTCGCCGCCGTCGACGCTGGCGTAGCCGACCGAGCGGATCTCGCAGCCCGGGAAGCAGGCGCTCACCGCGCCGCGCTGGTCGGCGTACATCGACTCGCCGCCGAAGAGGAGCTTGCGCACGGCGAGCCCGGAGGGCCGCGTGAGCTGCACGTGGTCGGCGAGGCGCTGCAGCGTGGTCGGGACGCCGGCGAGGGTCTCCAGCTTCAGGCGCTGGAGGAGCTGGACCACCTCGGGGAGCGGCGCGCTGCCCGCGATCGGGTAGCAGACGCCGCAGCCCGCCTGCTCGAGGGAGCGGGTGATGAAGAGGAAGGAGGCGTAGAGCTCGCCGGCGTAGAAGAGGTTGGCGACGCGCTCGCCGGGCTCGAGGCCGTTTCGCGCCATGCCGGCGCCGAAGGCCGCGGTGAAGGCGCGCCAGTCGGCGGCCGAGAAGTAGGAGTACTTGGGGCTGCCGGTGGTGCCGCCGCTCTTGAAGACGAGCCCGTCGGCCATCGGGCCGGTGAGGAGCTGGTTGTCCTCGAGGCTGTTCGCCGCCCAGAGCTCGCGCTGGTCGATGATCGGGTAGGCCGCGAGGCGGGTCTCGCCGCGGGGCACGCCCTGGTGGAGGCGGCGGTAGAAGGGCGAGCGCTCGCGCGCGAAGGCGAGGAGCTCGCCGAGCGCCGCGCTCGCGTCGCCTGAGGCGGACGCCGTGCCGGTGCTGGCGAGCTGCTCGCGGGGGCGGGTCGTCGTCGTCGTCGTGGTCATCCGTTCACCCCAGGCGGCGGTCGACGATGTGGCGGAGCTTGCCGGTCTCGGGCACCACGGTGAAGCCGTCGTCGTCGACCTCGACGAGGTCGAAGTCCAGGTTGAGCCCGTGCGTCAGGCAGTAGCCGAGCTCGGGGTAGCCGTCGACCAGCAGCTGGCGCGCGGCGGCGAGGTCCGAGAGCCCGCCCCGCTCGACGAGGAGCGCGAGCACGGTGCGCGTGCCGCGGTTCTCCAGGCGGACCTGCGCGCGCCCGCCGTAGCCGAGCCGGTCGCTGAGCATCGAGGCGAAGCGCCCGTAGCTGAGGAAGGGGCCGCCCGCCTTGAAGACGTCGCCGGTGCGGCCGAGGAGCTCGAAGCGCGGCTCCCGGCGCCCGCAGGGGCAGGGCTCCTCCACCCAGCGGCCGAGGTCGCCGATCTCGTAGCGGACGAGCTCCTGACCCGCGCGGCAGCGGGAGGTGAAGAGGAGGCGGCCGGTCTCGCCGGGCCCCACGGGCACGTCCTCGCCGACGCGGAAGATCTCCAGCGCCTGCATGCTGGAGAGGAGGTGGTGCACGGAGCCCTCGCAGGAGAGGCACTGGTAGCCGAGCGGGCCGGCGTCGTTGGAGCCGTAGGCCGCCGAGCGGACCAGCCGCGCGCCGGCGCCGCGCAGCAGCTCGGCCTGCGCGCGGGTCAGGTGGTCGCCGCCGTAGTAGACCTTCTCCAGGCCGCCGTAGGCGCGGAAGCGCTCGAGGTTGTGCCGGCAGAGCTCGATGATGAAGGACGGCGGCCCGAGCAGCGTGTTGACCCGGTGCGCGACGATCATCTCACCGACCATCGCGTAGTCCTCGACCAGACCCATGGGGAGCTGCGCGACGCCGAGGGACTCGAGGATGGTGAAGAAGCTGAGGAAGCCGCCGTAGAGGTTGCCGGCCGCGAAGAGGTTGATCACCCGATCGCGGAGCGGGTCGAGGCCCGCGGCGAGGAGCCCGAGGCCACAGGCCTGCATCTGCCGGTGGTAGTCCTCGTAGGTGAAGGTGGACATCACCGGCTTGCCCGAGGAGCCGCCGCTGCGGAAGAGGAGCTCGGCGCGCTCGGCCGGCGGGCGCGCCTGGAAGCCCTGCTTGGTCAGGACCGGCGCGCCGGGCGGGATCGCCGCGCGCGCCGGCGTGCGCAGCGCCTCGAGGGAGCCGTGGCCCGCGGCGCCCGCGTCCCACTGCACGCTGACGCGCTTGCAGAGCTGGGCCAGCGCGTAGACGCCGTCGTGCGGCGCGCCGTCGTAGCTCTCCAGCATCTGCCCGACGCGGGTGACGCGGGTGACGCCGGCGGCGATCAGCGCGGCGGCGAGCTCGCCGAGGTCGGGGAGCGGGCAGGCGAGGCCGGCGGTCTGCAGGTAGCTGCGGAGCGGGCTCAGCGTCGAGCCGAGCTCCTCGCGGGCGAGGCGCTTGACCCAGACCGAGCGGAAGAGCGGCGAGGCCTCGAGGCCGCGCCGGTGGCTGACGAGGACGCGGAACGAGCGGTCGGCCGGCTCCAGCACCTCGCCCTCGCCCTGGCACGCCTCGAGGCGCGCCACCTCGGTGACCATGGTGAGCTCGGCCTGCTGCTGCGGCTCGGGCGGCAGCGCGGGGAGCGTCGGCGAGACCCGCGCGAGCGCCGCGGCGAGGCGCGCCGCGAAGGCGTGCAGGCCGGCGTCGTCGTCGGTCTCGACGAAGACCGTCTGCGGGCTGCTGCACGCCTGCTGCTCGAGGAGGCAGCAGTCGTGCGCGAGGGCGCCCAGCGCTGCCTGGTCCTCGAGCGCGCCGCGGGCCACGAAGGCGAAGGAGATGCGGTGCCCCCAGGGGATCACGCGGGCGCCGGGCCGCGCCAGCGCGCGGACCTTCTCGACGGACTCCTCGCTGCCCCAGGCGGAGACGGCGTCGCCCTCGGCGATGATCCGCTGCAGCAGGTCCTGGCGCTTCGAGGAGAGCCGGGCCGCGATGATGAAGCGCGCGAGCTCGCCGGTCGGCTCGGCGTCGCCGAGCGCCTTGAGGAAGACCTGCGGGAAGAGGCTGTCGCGCGGGCTGGTCTTGAGGAAGTTGCAGTTGCCGGAGAGGAGCCCCTCGACGACGCCGAGCGAGCCCACGGTGAAGACGTTGGCGGGGGCGATGTGCACCACCAGCCCGAGCGGCGCCCAGGCCTCGAAGCAGTGCACGTCGTGGCGCACGCGCAGGAGGTCGAAGGGCCGCGCGGCGCCGAGCTCGCGGCGGAGCTTCAGCTCGAGCGCGCCCCGGTCGAGGATGGCCGCCACCGTCGCCAGGAGCCCGTCGATGTCCGCCTCGGTCTGGCGACCGCCCTCGCGCACCAGCGCGCGGAGCTCGGCGTAGGGGCCGGCGCCGCGGCGCAGCTCGCCTCCCAGCCGATCCGCGGCGGCGAGGAGCCCCTCGAGGGGGAAGCGGGCGGGCAGGCTGCTCCGCAGCTCCGCCAGCCGCTCGACTCGCGCGGCCAGGGTCTCGTCGTCGATCCACTCACCTTGCCAGAGGTGCTCCTGCTGTGACTGGCTCATGCTCATACGTGCTCCACTACCTCGAGACGGTTTGAATCGACGACCGGCGGCGCGCGGGGACCCCCGCTCGCGGGCCCCTCCCCACCCCTCGCGTCCTCGCGGGCAAGAGCAGTGCGGACCGCGACCGCCTCGCCCGCTGCGGGCGGCTCGGGGCGGGGCCTTGGCCCCTCCCGCGGCGCCCCACGCGCCGCCTCATCTGGGCCTCCGACATGTCGCTCGCTCCTCGCGCTGCCTCAGAGGAGAATCGGGGCTGATCGGGAGAGAGCTGCAGCATCTAGCGTCCCCGCAGCAGCTCTGCCGCCGCCACCGCGCAGCTCTTGTTCTTGGAGACCCCCGCGCGGCCGAGGACGCGGAAGAACGGCGTGGGCGTCCCGCAGCCGCACGCGCTCGCCGGGTGCAGCGACGCGAGGTCACCCATCACCACCGCGTGCGCCGGCACCGAGGTGATGTAGGGCGAGACGAAGCTGAGGAAGCCAGCCTGCCCGTACGGCAGCGGCTCGAGGGTGCGCAGATCGCGCACGAAGACGCGCGACCAGACCGGGACGTGGAGCTCGTGGCGCGGGCACTCGAGGTAGGGGACGCTGTGCTCGACGGAGCCGAAGCTCTCGGCGATGCGCTCGTCGGCGAGGCCGAGCTGCTCGCGGATGCGCGCGTAGAGGTCGCGCTTCTCGATCGCCTGGTCCGCGTGGCCCTTCCAGCCGCCGCCGAACATCACCAGCGAGCCCGCCGGCAGGCGCAGCGCGGCGCGCCCGAGGCGCCGCTGCTGGAGCAGCGTGAAGTAGAGGAAGGCGGGGAAGCCGAAGATGCGCACCGGCAGCCCCTCGCGCTCGTAGCGCTCGAGGGTGGCGAGGCAGCCGAAGCCGTCGAACTCGTGGCGCCCGTCGCCGAGGTGGCGGAGCCCGAAGAAGAGGTCTCGCGCCGGCGCGTAGCGGGTGAGGAAGCGGTTGGTGTTGGTGGTGCCGAGCTTCATCCCCTCAGTCGGCTCGTAGGCGTAGAGGAGGTAGTTGGCCGGCTCCGCCGAGACCCAGCCGCGGTGCTGGTAGACGAAGTCGACCATGCGCCGCGCGCAGCCGAAGGACCAGTCGTCGAAGAACATCTGCGACTTCTGCCCGGTGGTCCCCGAGGAGGTGAGGTGGGTCGTGATCACCTCGCGCGGCACCGAGAGCACCTCGTGGCGCTTGAAGAAGCTCGCCGGCACGGCAGGGATGCGGGCGCAGTCCGCGGGCGTGCGCAGCGTGGCGGGGGCGAAGCCGCGCTCGCGCAGCAGGCCCACGCCGCGCCGGGTGGCGCGCCCCACACGCACGACATCCTGCGCTTCCGCGGCGTGACGGTGAAATACGGCCGCGCGGTCGCACTCGACGCCGTCACCGCCAACATCGAATGCAACAGCCTCACCGCCATCGTCGGGCCCAATGGCGCGGGCAAGACCACGCTGCTCAAGGTCGCCATGGGCGAGCTCGCCCCGCAGGGCGGCACGGTGCAGCGGCAGGGGCTGGCGTTGTACGTGGCGCAGCGCACCGACGAGCCGCCGGAGTTTTTCGAGGATTTCATCTGGGCGCCCGACGCCGGGCTGCTCAAGGCCCGCCTGCGCGTGGGCGACGACTGGCCGGAGCGCTGGGCGACGCTCAGCCACGGCGAACGCAAACGCGCGCAGATCGCGGTGGCGCTGTGGCGCGAGCCGGCGGTGCTCGCGCTCGACGAGCCGAGCAACCACATCGACGCCGAGGCGTGCCGGCTGCTCCGGGAGGCGCTCCAGGATTTTGGCGGCATCGGGCTGCTGGTGAGCCACGACCGCACGCTGCTCGATGAACTGTGCTCGCAGTGTCTGTTGCTCGATCCTCCTGACGCCGTGTTGCGGCCGGGTGGCGTGACGGAGGCGTTGGAGCAGCAGGAGCGCGACGAGCAGTCGGCGCACAGCGCCAACGATGCGTTGCGCCGCACGGCGAGCCGCTTGCAGGTGGAGGCGCAGCGGCGTCGCGTGATCGCCGACCAGAAGGCCTCGGCGGCGCGCGGCTCCAAGCAGAAGAAGATTCCGGCCAACGACCACGACGGCCGCGCCATGCGCAATCTCGCGAAGTTGACCGGCAAGGACGCCTATGCGGGCAAGATGGCCGCGCAGATGAAGCAGCGCGCGGGCAAGGTGGCCGCGCAGCGCGCCGAGTTCGCGGTGAAGAAACGCTACGAGACCGGGATCTGGGTCGATGGCGCGTCGTTCATGCCGCGGGATTTCCTGCTGCGCCTGCCCGCGGGCCAACTGCCGCTCGGCGGCGGGCG
>JAKLHH010000156.1 GCA_022710245.1 Myxococcota bacterium | reverse complement strand
CGAAGCTCATGGTCTCCCTCGCTCAAGGCGCGCCGACGCCCTGCGGACTGTGATACAGACGGCCGCGACCGTCAACTCCTGCGACGGTGCAGCTAGCCCCAAGACAAGCGCATCTCGCCTGTCGCGATGCTGCAGCTGCTCCGACGGGCGCAGTCGACGCGTTCCTGCAGGATCACACCCAGCAGCGTCGACTGCGATGCTGCAGCTGCCTCCGACGGGCGCAGTCGACGCGTTCCTGCAGGATCGCAGCCAGCAGCGTCGGCTGCGATGCTGCAGCTGCCTCCGACGGGCGCAGTCGACGCGTTCCTGCAGGATCACAGCCAGCAGCGTCGACTGCGATGCTGCAGCTGCCTCCGACGGGCGCAGTCGACGCGTTCCTGCAGGATCGCAGCCAGCAGCGTCGGCTGCGATCCTGCAGCCGCCTCCGACGGGGAGGCCGCAGGTGCAGCACGGCCCGCTTCTTGACGCGCGGGACCCCGGTCGCTAGGGTAGCGCTATGCTGCACCAGGGGCGACCTCTCGTGGCCACCTGCTCCCGGCGGGCCTCCGGTCGCCCGAGCTGGCCACGCCTCGTGCTGCTGGCCACGCTCCTGGGCCTCACCGGCTGCCCGGAGGACGAGGTCCCCTTCCGCTTCCACTTCGTCATGGCGCCCCAGGATCCGGCCTGCACGGCGCCAGGCGACATGACGACCGACTTCCCCGTCGCGCAGTACGATCTGCGCCTCGCCCTCCTCGAGCGCAAGGCCGGCACCGCGGTGACCGCGGCGAAGATCCGGGAGTACGATCTGGTCTGTGATGCGGTCTTCGCCTCCAAGGCGAGCGCGCAGTTCGTGGTGCCACGTCGCGCTGGCCGCGTGGCGGTCCGGGTGGAGGCCTTCAGCGGCAGTGAGCTGAAGTACTCGGGCGCCCTCGAGGACGTGGACCTCTCCGCGAGCGAGGCGACCATCCGCCTGCGGCCCTCGTCGCTGGCGGGCGAGAAGGTCAAGGGCGTCTCCTGCGTCCCCAAGCTGCGCAAGCGGCGGGCCTTCCACAGCGCGACGCTCCTGCCCAACGGACGGGTGCTGATCTTTGGCGGCGTGGTGGCCGACGGCGGGGAGGGCGCGGCGGTCGCGCTCCCGACGGTGGAGCCGATCGGCGTCAGCGCCACCGCCGTCATCGAGTACTACGACCCCACGCGCGCCGAGGTCCGCGTGCTGACGCCGGACCCGCCCGCGAAGGCGGAGGATCAGCTCAAGCCGCGCGCCCTCCACCACGCGTTCCTGCTCTCCTCGCCGGCTGACGGCCCCTACCAGATCTTGGTCGTGGGCGGCGTGCGACCAGCCGACGGGAAGCCGGCGTTCTGGTTGCGCGTGAGCCGGACCGGGTACCCGTTCCTGCTCAGCCCCCACAACGCGGCGAAGCCGGCCGAGGCCATGATCCTCACCGTCACGCCCGCCGCGACGACTGACGGAGAGCCGCGGGTGTCGACGCGGACGATCGCCTCCTTCCCCGCCACCTTCTTCCCCGGCGCGACCCTCGTCTCTCCGGAGAACCTCGCCCTGGTCGCAGGAGGCGCGGGGGAGCAGAAGCCCGCCTACGCGAACCCGGAGGCCGCGAGCCCGACGCTGAACGACGACCGCGGCTTCCTCAGCGATCCGGCCTCCTACTTCGGCGACCTCGGCTCCGAGGGCAACCCCAAGGGGCAGACGGCGTTCCTGCAGAAGATCCGCGCCGGCCACGCCGTCGCCCGCCTCGACGCGGACAGGTTCCTCGTCCTCGGCGGCAACATGAACGGGACCATCGACGACGTCGCCGAGCTGATCACCCGGCCCACCACCGGCGCCTTCACCGTGGCGCCCCTCACGTTCACCACGAAGGCCGCCGCCACGGCCTGGCACACCCTGACCTCGATCGGCGGCAGCGACGGCGCCGCCCCGACCGGCGTGCTCTGGGCAGGGGGCTTCACCCTGGCCAACGACACCTCGGGCCAGCGCACCGTCGACGTGCCCCGCACGCCGCCGGTGCAGTGGGTGAGCGCCGCCGACCCGACCCTGCTGAAGGACGTGGACGCGGGGGCGTTCAAGTCGGTGGGCTATCACGACGCGATCGCGCTCCACGACGGCAGCGTCCTGCTGTCCGGCGGCAACGGAGACCTGACCGGCTGCGTGGCCAAGTACCTCTGTCCCCAGGAGCAGCGCGTCGTCTTCAAGCTGCCGAAGGGTGGCTCCCCGACGCTGGCGACGGGCACCCCGTCGCTGGGGATCGCGCGGTTCGGGCACCGGACCGTGCGGCTCCTCGACAACTCCTTGCTCTTCACGGGCGGCATCAGCCGGAAGGACCGGGTCGACGCCAAGCTCGACGCCGACGCGGCCGCGCTCAAGGACGCCGAGGCGCTGGTGCTGCTGAACAGCGTCGAGCTCTACAACCCGAGGAGCGGCGATCCGAGTGAGGACGCACCGCTCTTCCGTGACCCGGGCAAGGACTCCGCCGACACCAAGGGCCTCAAGGATCCCTCGCCCCCCGGGCGCTGCCAGCTCCGCTGACGGCGCGCCTCAGCCCTCCGCCGCGGCCACGACGTAGACGGTGACCGCGCCGGCCGAGCGCACCAGCAGCGGCCGTCGGAGGTTGATGATCGTCCTGCCTCCCACCGCCTGCCGCCGGGTCCCCCGCACGCTGGCGGGGGGCGCCCCGCGGTAGGTGAGCTCGATCTCCAGGGTGTAGTCGCCGCGGCCGAGCTTCACCTTGTGCGGCTGGGCCACCGGCGCGCCGTGCACGCTGTAGTCGTAGCGGACCCGCAGCGCCTCGTCGCCCTCGAGCAGGTAGACGACGCGCGCCTCGAGGAGCCCCACGCGGGCGGAGCCGAGCTCGAGGGCGACCTCGACCTCCACGGGCCGGGACTGGAAGGTGTGGATCATGATGAGCGCGATCCCGCCGAGGAGGACCCAGCGCGAGTAGCGCCGCAGGAAGAGCCGGAGGCGGCTCGGCGGCGGACCGACCACCGCCTCCGCGCGGGCCGCGGCCTCCGCGCGGGCCGCGGCCTCGTCGACGCCCGGCTGGATCGGCGCCGTGGCTGGCGCTGGGGTCTGGGTGCTCTCCGGCGGCTCGCTCATGACGGCTCGAATCGTCGCTCCCCCGCCGCTTCGACGGGACAGTCCGATCTATATCATCCCCTGCCTGGCGCGCCTGCGGGAAGTCGCTCGAAAAGTGGCCCCGCCCGCGGACCGCCCGCACAATGGACCGGTGCAGCCCTCGCTCGCCATCGTGCCGCTCTCCCTGGCCCTCGCCCTCGCCTGCCCGGCCTGCGCCGGTCAGGCCGCCGCCGACGGTCCGGGCTACCGCTACCGCCAGGCGATGATCGATCCCGAGGCAGCGCCCCTCCCCGAGCCAGCCCCGACGCCTCGCACCCGCCCGGCGCCCCGGGGCCCGACGCGCTGCCGGGCGCTGGTCGGACGGCTCCTCCCTGGCAGCCGGCCGGCCGCCACGGCGCGCCTGCTGTCCACCTGCCTCGGCGAGAGGTGGCGCGAGGGTGACTCGCTCCCGGCGGCCAGCCGCGAGCGGCCGCAGCTCCTGGACCTCGCGCTCTTCACCGCGACCCGCCCCGGCGCGACCGGGGAGGTTGGCGTGGTGGTCGCGGTCAGCGACTCGCGCGTGGAGTTCGTCCACCTGCGCGGCGAGAGCGCCCGGGTCGCCCTCGGCGTCCTCGACCTGCGCCATCCGGCGCGGCGGCGAGCCGGCGACGGCCGCGTGGTGAACACCTACCTGCGGGTGATCCAGCAAAGCGATCCGCCAGGCGCTCGCTACCTCGCTGGCGAGCTCCTCCTCGGCTTCGCCCCTCGCCCCTGATCCAGCCTTCCCTCGCGCCGCCCCGCTGTAACAGACCCCCCGGCCGGGAGTTATACTCGCAGCACGTCACAAGGAAGAGGCCGATGCCACGCACCTCGATGATCCCCGCCGCGCTCCTCGTCCTGACCGCGCTCGGCGGCTGCCGGCCGCCGGCCGCGGCGCTGGAGGTCCAGGCGCTCCTCGAGCGACGCGACTACGCCGCCGCCCAGGCGCGCGTCCTCAACGCCCTGGCCAGGGACCCGGGCAGCCAGGCGCTCTGGCGCCTCCGCCTGCGCGTGCACCTCGCCAGGGGGCTCCGCGGCCAGGCCGTCGACGCCTACCGCGAGCACGCCCGCAGCCGCGGTGAGGACACGAGCCTGCTCCAGGAGCTCGCGCTCGGCGTCCTCGAGGAGAGCCTGGAGAGCCGCACGCCCGAGGTGAGGCTCGTGGCCCTGCACGCGGCCCGTGACACGGACGCGCCGGAGCTCGAGTCCGCGATGACCGACCGGCTGAACGACCCCGATCCCCTGGTCCGCACCTGGGCCGCGGTGGCCCTGTCCCAGACGCGACAGGGCGTCGAGGTCCTCGAGCAGCAGCTCGCGGCGCCACAGCCCCGCGCGCGCGCCGTGGCGGTGCGCGAGCTCGGGCGCATCGCGGGGCACGCGGCGCTCACCTCCTTCGCGCGCTTCGCGCGTGACTCCGACGCCGGCGTGCGCGCCGCGGCTGCGGCGGCGCTCGGCGGGCTACGCAAGAAGAAGGCGGAGGCGCTGGCGGCGGTGCTGACCCTCCTCGGCGACGCGGACGCGTCGGTGAGGAGCGAGGCGGTCTCGTCCGCGGCCCGGCTCGGCGACAAGGGCGCGGCGGTGCGCCTGCGGCAGCTGATCAGCGACCCGCACCTGGGCGTCCGGCTCGCGGTCGTGGTCGCGCTCGCCGATCTGCAGGACGGCGAGGCCGCGGCGGGCCTGCGCGAGATCGCGGGCGGGGACGACGTGCCGGCGGCGCTGCGCGCCTCGCTGCGCCTGGCCAAGCTCGGCGAGGTGCAGCCCGCGTTGAACGCCATCGCCAAGGGGCTGGTGGACCGCCGCTGGCCGGTCCGCGCGGCGGCCTGCAACGCGGCCAGCTCGCTGAAGGACACCGTGGCGCCGCAGCTGCTCGAGAAGGCGCTCAGGGATCCCGAGCCGCGGGTGCGCCTGACCGCGGCTCGCGCGGTGCTGGCGCACGGTCAGCGCGAGCAGGCGATCCGCGTCGCGACCTCGATCAAGCAGCTCGCCTGTCCAGGCAAGCCAGACGCGCAGCGCGCCGAGCTCTGCGAGCGCGCCGCGGAGATCCTCGCGCTCTCCGGTGAGGGCGACGGGGTGCCGACCCTGAGCGGGCTGGTGAGCCGCGCGCCCACGGCGGAGACGCGCCTCTCCGCGCTCCGGCTCGCGCTCGGGATCGGGCGCGACCGCGGCCTGGCGCTGACCGCCATCGCGGACACCGACCCGACGGTGGCGATCGCGGCGGCCGCGTGGCTCTACAAGCGCACGAAGTAGCCTCGACCCGCCGAGCCCCCCTTCTCCTCCCCCGCACGAAGCCCCGACCCTTGCTCCTCCCGACGCAGGTCGAGCCCGCGCTTTCCACTGAATATATTGGCTTGGGGGGCGCCTTGGGAGATTTCACTAGATTCCACTGAATATATTCTCTCCAGTATATTCCACTGGAGGCGCCGAAACAGGCGAGCGTCAGGCATGGGTGTCAGGTGACGGCGGGCTGCTGCTGCAGCCGCCAGAGCGCTGCCACGAAGAGCCGCGCCGGGACGGAGACGGACACGGCGAACTTCGTCTGCGATGCTCCAGCTGTTCGTGCCGCTCAGCCGCGCGGCAGCTCGAAGACCTTCGCCCGCGTGAGCCGCGCGTAGCGCTCGGGGTGGCAGGTGAGGATGAGGATCTGCAGCCGCTCCGCCTCCTTGTCGAGGAGCTCGAGCAGCCGCGCTTGCCTCGCCGCGTCGGTCTCGCCCAGCGGGTCGTCGAGCACCACCGCGAGGCGGCCGCTGCCGGCCAGCATCCGGCCGAGGGCGAGCCGGTAGAGGAGCCCCAGCTGCTCGAGGGTCCCGCCCGACAGCGCGTCGAGCTCCGGCTCCAGCCGGACGCCGTCACCGGCGTTGAAGGCATCCTGGAGCCGCAGCCCCTGCAGCGCCAGATCCTCTCCCAGCCGGACCTCGCGCCCGCTGCGAGCGCTGACACGCTCCAGCGCGACGCCGAGCTCCGCCGCCAGGGGCGCCGCGAGCCCCGAGGAGAGGTCCCGGTGCACGTGACGCGCGAGCGACAGGAGCAGCCGGGTGGCCCGGGCGCGGCGCTCGCCGCGACGCAGCTCCCGCTCGGCTCGCGCGAGCGCCTCGCGCTGCCGCACGAGCTCGTCGTAGAGCCCTGCCCCCCTCGCGTCCTCGAGCCGCGTGCGGCAGCTCACCTCGCGGTCGCGGAGCTCGCGGAGCCGGCTCGCCAGCTCCTCCAGCTCGCGGCCGGTGCGCCCGAGCTCGCCCTCGATCACCTCCACGTCGGAGGGCACGGCGCCGCGCAGCTCGGTCAGGCGATCGACGGCGAGGTCGAACTGCTGCCGCGCCTCGCGCCAGCGCGTGAGCAGCCCCTCGGGCGAGCCATAGCGCGAGACGATCTCGTCGAGCTCCACCTGCGCCGTCCGGCGGGCCACCTCGGCGCCCTGGCGCACCACGGCCAGCTCGCCCCCCTGGCGACGGAGGTCCTCGAGCGCGGCCTGGCTCTCCTGGAGCTCGGCCAGCGAGCGCTCGAGGCCGGCCCGCGCCTCGTCCTGCGCCGCCCGCAGCTCGGCGCCCTGCGGCGAGGCGGCGCCCTGCGCGAGCGCCCGCGCGAGGGTCGCGGCGCGCGTGGTGAGGCTGGCCTTGGCGGCCTGCAGGTCCGCCGCGCTCTCGCCCGGCTTGCGCAGCCGCGCCGCCTCGGCCTCGAGCCGGTCGAGGAGCTCGCGGCGGCGCTCGGCGGCCTGGCGCCGCTCGCGGAGCTCGGCGAGCTCGCTCACCTCGTGGCGGACGAGCACCTCCTGCCAGGCGGCCTCGGCCCGCGCTGCCTCCTCCAGGTCGAAGCCCGGCAGCTCGACGGTGATCCGTCCCACCCCGGGGAGGCGCACGCTGAGGCGCCCCACGCCGTCCTGCACGTGGACGCCCCCCGGCGCGAGGGTCGCCGCGACGCCCTCGGACTCCAGCGCGAGCTCCCGCTCGGCCTCCACCCGGAGCCGCACCGCCCCCGCGACGCGCGCCTGCAGCCGGGCCTCCCAGGCGCGCTCCGCGGCGGCCAGCTCGTCCTCGGTCGGGGCGCCGACCACCTCGGCCTCGAGGAGCTCGACCTGGCGCCGCTCCAGCTCGGCGAGCTGCGCCTCGCGCTCCTCGAGTCGCTCCAGGTCCTCGCGCACGCGATCCCACTCGATGCGGCGCTCGAGCTCGCCCACCTCTCGCCTCGCGCCCGCGACCCGCTCGCGCCCGGTGGCGTACCGGAGCAGGACCTGGTCCAGCTCGCGCTCGAGCTGGGTCTGCCGCCGCCCGAGCGTCTCGACCACCACGTCCTGCTCGCGCATCCGACGCTGCAGCGCTCCCAGGCGCTCGCGAAAGATGTCCGCGGTCTCGAAGGCGCTGCGCGCGCGGGTGACCTCGCCCTGGGCGCGGTCCAGCGCCTCGTGGTAGTGGCGGAGCTGCGCCGAGCGCGCCTCGAGGTCCTGCTGCGCGCGCTGCAGCTCTTGCTGGCGGGCCGCGAGCGCCGCCTCCTGCTCGAGGACGCGGCCCAGCTCCGCGGAGGACTGGTCGACGAGGCCGCGCTGCGCCTCGGTGCGCGCCAGCTCGGCCGCCAGCTCCTCCACGCCGCGCCGCTGCTTGGCGAGCTCGCTCCCCGCCCTCACCGCGCCGCGCTTCTCCTGGAAGACCGCCGCGTGGCGAGCCTCCAGGCGGCGCAGGAGGTCGGTCTCACGCCCGGACAGGGCGATCCCCCCCGCGCCGGCGCGCAGCCTGGCGCGGAGCTCCTCGCCCACCGAGGGGACCTCGCGCGCGCCCCCCTGCGGCACCCAGAGGAGCTCGGCGATCGCCCAGTGCGCGAGGCGGCCAGGCCCGCGCGCGCCAGGCCGGCTGCCGAGCAGGTCGCGGAGCATCTCCTCCGCGGCGTCGCCCTCGGCCACGGCCTGCAGGCTGGCGCCGTCGGCGCGCTCCAGCCGGCAGGAGCGCTGGTCGAGGAAGCGCTTGCTGATCCGCCAGCGCTGCCCGCCCCGCTCGACCACCATCCAGATGCGCGGGCTGAGCTGCGTGCCCCACGGGCGCAGCTCCTCGACGGAGCGGCCGCTGGTGCGGTGGTTGGTGAGGAGCCCGTGCGCGAGCGCGGCGAAGAGCGTCGACTTGCCAGCCTCGTTGGGCCCGCAGATCAGGTTGAGGCCCGGGTCGAGCCGGCTCAGCGAGAAGGGCTCGCGGAAGCAGCGGAACGCCTCGACGCCGAGCTCGAGGAGGATCACGGCCACACCTCCAGGGCGAGCTCCTCGAGGATCAGCATCGCCTCCCGCAGCACCTCCGGCTCGAGGTCTCCCTCCTCGATCGCCACCCCGAGCCCGGGGATCGTCTCCGGCTGGCGAAGCGCGCCGACGAGTCGATCGAGGAGCGGGTGCCCCTCGCGGAGCAGGCCCATCCGCTCTCCGTCCGCGGGGAGCCTGAGGCCGCTCGCGTCGAGCTCCGCGAAGAGCAGGCCGGCGGAGAGGAACGCCTCCAGGTCCCGCAGCGCAGCGGCCGCGCCCGGCGGCTGCGCGCCGGAGAGACACACCCTGAGCAGCGTGCGCCCCGGCGCCGGCAGCGCCGCGACCCTCGCCTTCAGCTCGCGCGCCAGCTCCTCGAGGGTGGTCGCGCCGTCGAGCGGCTCCTCCCAGGTCTGCCAGGAGAGCCCGCCCACCGCCGCGCGCTCGAGGCGCGGGGCGGCGCCCGGCTCCAGGTCGACCAGCAAGACCTTGCCGCTCTCGCGCTCGGCGAAGCCGGTCGGCTCCGGCGTCCCCGGGTAGGCCGCGCGCTCGCGGATCAGCGCGCTGTGCCAGTGGCCGAGCGCGAGGTAGTCGAGCCGCAGCCGGCGGCAGGCGTCGAGCGCGATCGGGTGGTCGTCCTCACGGAAGCTCCCCTCGATGCGGAGCGATCCGTGCGCGAGGCCGATGCGCAGCGCCCCCTCGGGGGTCTCCTGAGCCTCCAGCTGGCCAGTCGGATCATCGCGGCTGCTGCGCGCCGAGAGCGGCGCCGGCAGCACCCAGACGCCGGGGCGCACCTCGCAGGGGCGCGGCTCGTCGAGGAGCCGGATCGGCGCCGGCAGGTCGCGGAAGGCGGTCCGCCGGTAGACGCTCGTCGGCCCGAGGCAGTCGTGGTTCCCGGGGAGCAGCAGCACGGGCAGCGCGGCCTCGCGCAGCAGGCGGAGCACCCGGTGCACGAGCTCGTCCGAGACCTGGTTGTCCTCGAAGAGATCACCGGCGACGAGGACGAACTCTGCGCCCTCGCGGCGCGCCAGCTCGAGCAGCCGCCCCACCGTCTCCAGGCGTGCCGCGCGGACGGCCTCCCCTGCCCTGGCGACATGTCTCGCCTCGAGCCCGAGCTGCCAGTCTGCGGTGTGGAGGAAGCGCGTCATCGGGTCGTGGTCGCGTCAGCTCCGCGCGAGGGCCAGACCGGTGCGGCACCTCCGCGGCTCGCGACGGCAGCGGCGTGCGATCAGAACGCGGCCTGCAGCTGGAGCTGGATCAGGCTGACGTTGATGCCGTCGAGCTGCTTGGTCGCGGTGCGCAGGTCGCGCTGCCACTGGTGGTCGTACTCCAGCTGCAGCTTGAGCAGGCGCCGCCAGGTGAGGAGGTTGACGACCGCCGACAGCTCGTGGACCTTCGCCGGGCGGAAGATGTCGCGCACCGTGCCGTAGTCGTCCGGCTCCCAGTAGCTGTAGCGCGCCGGGACCTCCAGGTGCCGCTTGATCGGGAACCCCGAGAGCTGCGCGTAGACGCCCCAGGTGGTGCCCCAGAGCTTCTCGTCGGGGCCGATCTTGCCGGGGGCGTCCTTGCGCCAGAAGAGCTCGCTCTGCAGCCCGAACCCGGCCCAGCGCGCCGCCAGATCCACGCCGACCAGGTAGCTCGCGACGTTGTCGATGTTGCCGTCGCCGTCCTTGTCGGTGAGCGCGGCGATCGCCGCCGGATCCGTCGCGCCCTTGCGCTGCGCGATGTCGGTCGGCTGCAGGTTGTAGGCGAAGGAGACCCCCACGCCGACGCGCAGCGGGCTCCGCTCCGCGTCGCCCTCGCCCTCGGCCAGCGGGCCGAGCGGCTCGGAGACGACGCGGATGGCGTAGAGGAGGTCGATGTTGTCGTTGCGCGTGGCGGCCGCGCTGCCCCCGTTGAAGATGCCGATCTGGTAGGAGATGCCGCCGCGGATCGGCACCTGGCCGTAGAGCATGGCGCCGAGGTCCCAGCCGGGCGCGAACGCCAGCGTGGGTCTGCTGCGGTCCACGAACTGGAGCAGCGAGCTGTGGGTCAGCATCTGCCGGCCAAACGGGATCTTCTGCTTGCCCACGCGGAGGTTCAGCACCGGGTGGGCGCGGAACTCGGCGTAGCCCTCGAGGAGCGGCCCCGGGTCCTCGCTGCCGTAGTTGAGCTCGATCCGGTAGGTGATCTTCTTCATGAAGACGTGGCCGGAGAGCGCGAGCGCGGCGCGGCGCAGCAGGAAGCTCGACTCGTTCTTGCCCAGCTGCCCGTCGGACTGCACGCGGCCGTCCTCGTAGATCAGGCCGTGGTAGCCAGCCTGCAGCAGGGCGTTGGCGCGGATC